>DNLZ01000247.1:0-1748 GCA_003488325.1 Planctomycetaceae bacterium | reverse complement strand
GAAACATGTGCTTTTTAGCACATATTTGGGTCGCCAACCCACGAGTCGAAATGTACTGGCTCCCCAGCGGAATGCAAGGGGCCGGCGACAACGGTCTGCGGCGTCGTGCGGGAATCCCCGCGGTTTGCCGGCGGAGACGTCAGTGGCACCCATCGGGCCCACAGGCCGACCCGTCCGCGCCCACTTCCTTGCGGTACGCCTTCTGGGCCGCCGCCTCCTTCGAGAGCTTGAACTCGGGTCCGGCGGGGAAGTATTGGATGTCATCCTGAAGGTAGTACGCGCTCGGCAGCGTCTGGCCTCCGACGTCCACCTGGCAGCCGGTGACGAGCGTCGGACCGGTCACGGCCAGCACCAGCATTCCCATGCGCCCCATCGGGCGGCGATCGCGTCGATTCCCGCTCATGCTCGTCATGCCTCTGTCCCTCGTGCGGACGATTCGGAAGGACTATCGGTCCGGACAACCGGCAAACTTGTGACAATCGTCACGACCGGACGTTCGGCGGTGCCGACGGGCCTGGATGGCGGCGCCCCGAGGCCCGAGCGACGTTCGATCGCCCACGTGCCTCTCCCACCTTGCCCAGCTCACGGTGATTCGCCGTGGCAGACGGCGCCGTCGAGGAGAAACGGAACGTGTACAACCGGGGCATGTGCTGCCCCGTCGCGTCGTGTGCTCCGGATCGCCGGCTCGGACCGGCTCCCCATCACGTCCGCCGCCTGACCGCGTCTCGCCGGCCACTCACGGCCATCGTCATCGCCATGACGGCGGCGGGTGTGCTCGTGCCGGCGGTGGTGCCCGGACCGTGCCTGGCACAGGTCGTCCTGCCGCCCGATCTCGGTGTGGGAGGCGGCGGGCCGCGCCCGTCTCCGTCGTACGATCTCGCGCTCGCCGCACTGGCGGAAGGGCGGTTCGATGTGGCGCTCGAGCTGGCGACCACCGAATATCGCACCGCGAACCGCACCGGCACGCAGCGCTGGATCGACTCGATCGCCGCCGCAGCGGTCATGGCCGAGTGCCACTACGAGCTCGGCAACCTCGCGGCGGCCGTGGCCGCGACCGACGAGGCGCTCCTGCTGTCCACCGTCCATGCCAACTGGCTCCTGTCGGTGCAGTTCGGAGCGACCGGCCCACGCCCCCTCGACCGACCACGCGCGGCCACCTGGGGAAAAAGCCGCCGCACCGCGTCACCGGCCCGCGTGCCGGACGCGGTGGCCATCCGCCTCGGCACCGCGGACCCACAGGAGGTGCTCAAGCGCGGCGGCGTGCTCGCGGCGCCCAGCGACCGAATCATCCGTCCGCAGGAGATCGCCCGCGGCCTCGTGACGGCCCTCTATCGACACGGCGACATCCTCGGCGATCTCGCCCGTGATTCCGCCCCGCTCGATGCCGCCGCGCGCGCACTTGCGCGCCGTGCGGCACCTCCCAACCACTATTCGCAGTCGTGGATCGACGTCGCATGGGGCACGGCGCTCTGGGCGCAAGGCAAGGCGGAACAGGCACGGCCGCTCCTCGAGCGGGGGCTCGTCCTGGACGGCAGCTTCGACCATCCGCTCGCAGCCTGGGCCCTCATCGTGCTGGGACGGATCGCGCTCGACGCCGGCCAGCCGGCCGAAGCCGCGCGGCTGTTCGAGGAGGCGACGTTCACCGCGGCCGATTTCGGCGACGCGCGGTCGCTCGAGGAGGCCTTCCGCTGGGCCTTCGCCGCGCACATGGCGGCCGGCACGCGCGGCGCGCCGGCCTCGATCGCGCG
>DNLZ01000361.1:3090-3257 GCA_003488325.1 Planctomycetaceae bacterium | reverse complement strand
TCCCGCTCCGCGGTCCGGGTATGCTCCGACCGAGGAGGGCGTGTCGATGATCACCTATTTGGCCCGACGGCTTGGCTCCGCGGTACGTGCGACGATTCTCGTGGCTGTCACGCAGGCCGCCGTCGCGAGCCCGACCGCCTCATCCGACACCGTGCCTCTCGGCATGA
>DNLZ01000361.1:0-2723 GCA_003488325.1 Planctomycetaceae bacterium | reverse complement strand
GTCATGACCGTGGCCCCCGCATGCTACGTGTCAACCTTCGAGCGACTCCTCGACACGTTCGGACCGCAGGACGCCGAACAGATGATCCACGGCCAGCTCCGCGTCGGACTCGACCATCCCGGCGATCCCCTGATGCGCCCGCCCCGCCCGACGCTCGTGAGCACGACCAGTGGTGACTACCGCGATGCAGCCGGCACCCACCTGCCGATTCGAACTGCCGAGCGAGTCGGGGCCGTCGGCAAAGGCGCTCGCCGCACCGAACGCGTCGTTCGCCGTGGGGGCGTCGGAGGCCCACTGCCGGCCTTGCTCGTTCGGCCCGAGGGTGCGGCCCGGGTCGCGTGCCTCGTCCTCCACGACGCGGACCAGACGGCCGCCCTCGAGGACGATGCGATCGATGCCGCAGTCGACCGGGGACTGGTCGTCGTGACGCTCGACCGGCGCGGTCAGTGTGAGACCGCACGCCACACCCCCGCCCCCCTGCTCGACGACTGGCGGACGTTTTCGCTCGCCTATCTCCTTGGAAAGTTCGTCGTCGGAACTCGCTCGGAGGACATCATCGCCGCCGCCTGGGTGGCGACGAAGCAGGGTGGTCCGTTTCGGCCGGTGGAGGTCGTGGCGTCGGGAGCCACCGGCGTCACGGAGCGCCCATGAAGGGCTCGCCGTGTTCGATCGTCACCGCACGCCTCGGTGACGCGGCGATCGTCGTCTGCATCTGCGGGTCGGCGCCGCATGGTGCCGACGCCCTCGTCAGGACGGGTCTCGTGCGGGCGATCGCGGACGTCATCGGCAAGGAGTCGCTCCCCGGCGTCGTCGACATCGTGCCTTCGCCGGATCGCGTCACGATCGTTCTCGATTCGCGGCACGTCTTCTGCGCGGCAACCGGAGGACGGGACTCGCTCCTGCCCACGGTGACACGCATCGCACAGGCGGCCATGGCCACAGCGGTGCCGATGTCCGGCAGACTGCACGAGATCGACGTCTCGTACGAGGGCGAGGACGCTCCCGACGTCGATGCGGTCTGCCTCACGCTCGGCATCGATCGGGAGACGTTCGTACGACTCCACACCGCCCCCGACTATCTCGTCACCGCGATCGGCTTCGTCCCCGGCTTCCCCTACCTGGCCGGCCTGCCGGAGTCGCTCGTGCTCCCGCGACGGGCTTCGCCCCGCACACGGGTCCCGCCTGGCTCGGTCGGCATCGGTGGCCCGCAGACCGGCATCTACCCCTTCGCGACGCCGGGCGGGTGGCACCTCGTCGGCCGCACGACTGCATCCCTCTTCGATCCCCGGCGCACTCCCCCTTCGCTCCTGCAGGTCGGCGACCGGGTGCGTCTCATCGCCAGGAAGGGCCGCGCGGCGGCGCCTCGCCCTTCGCGTGTTGGCGACCGGAAGGAACACGCCTCCACTCCCCGAATCGGTGCGTGCCAGGACGAGGCATTGCCCCAAGCGGTTTCCGCCCCAGCGTCCGGCGGCCGATCGCGCCCCCGCCGATATCTCACGATCCTCGCCTCCGGTCTCCTCACGACCGTGCAGGATCGCGGGCGTTTCGGCCATCGGGCCGACGGGATGCCCTCCGGTGGGGCGGCGGATGCCGTCGCCCTGCGACTGGCGAATATCGCGGTAGGCAACCCTGCCGATGCGGCGGGACTGGAGTGCACGCTCACCGGCCCGGATATCCGTTTCGACTGCGACGCGACGATCGCCGTCATGGGTGCCACGTTCTCCACCCTGCCGCACGGCCGGCCAATCCACGTGGAGCGCGGCACGGTGCTTTCGCTCGGGCACGTGCAACGCGGCTGCCGCGCCTACCTCGCGATCGCCGGCGGCATCGACGTCGATCCGGTGCTCGACAGTCGCAGCACGTACCTGCCCGCGATGCTCGGCGGTTTCGCCGGCCGCGCACTCGCGCAGGGGGACGTCGTGCCCCTCGGCACGGTCGTCACGCGCACAACGGGGACCGACTGGTCGCTCGCGTCGTCACTCGCGGCGCTCCCCGAGGCCGTGACCGTGCTCCGCGTCGTCCGCGACTCGGCATCACGCCTTCCCGCCGACGCTTGGCAGATGCCCTACCGCACCACCTCCCGTTCCGATCGCATGGGTGTCCGGCTCGAGGGACCGGTGCTGCCGGGATCCGGATCGGGAACCTCGATCGCCGTCCTGCCCGGGACCGTGCAGGTGCCGCCCGACGGCCGGCCGATCATCCTGCTCGCCGACGCACAGACGATCGGCGGCTACGACGTGCTCGGACAGGTGATCGCCGCCGACCTGCCGCTGGCGGCGCAGCTGCGCCCGGGTGACGCGGTGCGCTTCGTGCCGGTGGACGCACACGTCGCCGCCGCCGCCCTCCGTGACCGCGAGAGGTCGCTCGCCCTCGCCGGGCTCGCGCTCGCATCGCGCACCGTGCGTGTCACCACGATCGACCTCAATGCCGACGTCGGGGAAGGCGCGTCGCACGACGCGGCCATCATCCCGCTCGTCTCGTCGATCAACATCGCCTGCGGCGGTCATGCGGGCGACGCGGCCTCCATGCGTGCGTGTGTCGATCTCGCGCGTCGTCACGGCGTCGCCATCGGTGCGCATCCCGGCCATGCAGACCGTGCCGGCTTCGGTCGTGTCGCAGCGCCGGTCGAGCCGGATGATGCCGCGAATCTCGTGGCGAGTCAGGTCGTGGCCCTCGAGGCTATCGCCGACGACGACCTCGTGCACGTGAAGCTGCACGGGGCG
>DNLZ01000210.1:3153-6651 GCA_003488325.1 Planctomycetaceae bacterium | reverse complement strand
CCGCCCGCCCGCAGCCGATCGACCGCGGCCGCGACCGACCAATCCGGCGGCGGGGCGAGCGGAACGATGTCGGCCGCGGACCGCACCCGCACGATCGAGAGGCTGCGGTCGAGCCGCGCACGCCGGGCCGCGTCGAACTCGCCCGGATTCAAGGCGGGCGGGCGACGCAGGGCCCTGCCCGTGACCTCGACCTCGGTGCCCACGATGAGCGGTGGCAGGTCGGTCGGCGCCACGCCCACGATCACGGTCGCCACGCCCGAAGCAGCCCGCCACCTCGCGCCGTCGCGCAGCGCCGACACGGCCAGCGACGCCTGGCTCGACGGCCCGATCGCGGCGGCGAGCCGCGGGTCGGGCGATGCCGGCGGCAGGCCACTCGGCGACTCGACCACCGTGCCACGGATCGCGACCGGAACCGGTCGCGTGGACAGGTGCCAGGCGAGCTCATCGGCGGGAAAGAGCGACGACCTCGCCACCGACCACGCCGCAGCGGCCGAGCTCACGGCCAGACAGAGGCTCGCCACCGCGAGGATGGCCTGGCCACGCGACGCCGCGCGATGCCACGCGATCATGAGCCCCAACGCGGCCAGCCAGTGCATGCCGGCCCGCCAGTGGGCGGAAACACCCGGTGGCGGGCCCGCCGTGCCGGGCAGCCACGATCCCCAGGCGCACCCCGCGACGAGGCAGGCCGCGACCACCACGAGCGGACGACTCGGCAGCGGGTCTTCGCGCAGCGGCAGCCGCCTCCACGTCGCGGCGAGCATGGTGGAGACGCGAGCGGCCGGGCGTGCGAGCGTGTGCATCGGCAGCCGCTGCCGCCATGCCGCGACGTGCGGCCGCACCGTTTCCCAGCGATCGGTCATCCGAAACCTCCCGGTCCGATGGTCGGGGCCGCCCAACTCGAGGGGTCCGGGGGAGGGCCGTCCGCGGCGACACCCACCGTCCCCACTCTTCTTGACGGGCGCCGTCGCGTCCGGGGGCAATCGCGTCTTTGGAAAACGGGCAGACGATCGGTGTGGCCGCGGCGGGCGAGGCCTTCAGCGTCGTCTCGCCTGGACGATCCGCGGGTGGCCCGCCAGGTCCCTGAGCGTCGGCTCCGGGGCCAGCTCGGTCCGGGCTGCGATGGCAGCCTCCGCCGCTGCGACGACGTTCGGGCCGATCTCGACGAGGAGCCAGCCACCCGGCACCAGCGAGCGCGCGGCCGCATCGACGAGTCGGATCACCACCTCCACGCCCGTCGGTCCCGCGACGAGCGCCGTCCGCGGCTCGTGCAGCCGTACGTCGGGTGGGAGCGAGGGAAACTCGTCCTCGCGCACGTAGGGGGGGTTCGACACGACGACGTCCCACGGCCCGCCGGACGGCACCAGGTCGCACGTGACGAACTCGATTCGATCCGCCACGCCATGTCGCCCGGCGTTGTCACGGGCCACGGCGATCGCCTCTGGCGAGATGTCGGTCGCGACGAGCCGCGCCGTCGTCACGTGCTTCGCAATCGCGACGGCGATGGCACCCGAGCCGGTGCCGACGTCGAGCAGACGCATCCCGGGAGGCGCGGCGCGGCAGAGATCGATCGCCCGCACGACGAGCCCCTCGGTCTCCGGCCGCGGCACGAGCACGGCCGGACTGACGGAGAAGGCCAGCGAGAAGAACTCACGATGCCCCACGAGGTAGGCCACCGGCTCTCCCGCGCCGCGACGCCGCACCAGGTCGCGGAACCGCGCCCGCTCCCCGTCGGGCACCGTCTCGCCGAACGCCGTGTAGAGCGCGATCCGCGGACACGCGCGGACGTGCGCCAGCAGCACTTCGGCATCGAGCCGTGGCGACTCGCTGCCCCGGCTCGCGAGCCAGCCGGTCGTCCACGTGAGCAGCCGCCCCACCGTCCAGGGTGCCTCGGCCGCACCGGGCGTCGCCGGCTCCCCCGCGTCGCTCGCGTTCATGCATGCCTCCCGACCGCCGGACCCCGATCCTCACGCCCCGTGCGGGCCACCCGATCCTCGGCCCGCCGCATCACGGGGAACGACCCGCCGGCTGCTCCGGCTCCATCGCGCTGCGCCGTGCGTCGCGCACGTGCCGCTCGATGGCATCGATCACGAGCCCCAGTCGGCCGGCCATGACCTGGTCGAGCGTGAAGCTCTCGTTGATGCGATGGTCGGTGACCCGGTTCTGCGGAAAGTTGTAGGTGCGGATGCGCTGGCTCCGATCCCCCGATCCCACGAGCGTGCGTCGCTCGGTGGCCCGCTTCTCGTGCTCGATGCTGCGGCGATGCTCGTAGAGCCGCGTCTTGAGCACCCGCAGGGCCTTGGCGAGGTTCTTGTGCTGACTCTTCTCGTCCTGGCACTGCACGACGATGCCGGTCTCGAGGTGCGTCAGCCGCACCGCCGAGGCGGTCTTGTTGACGTGCTGACCGCCCGGGCCGCTGGCGCAGAAGATGTCCTTGCGGTACTCGTCCGGTGCGATCGACACCTCCACGTCTTCCGGCTCCGGCAGCACGGCGACGGTGGCGGCGGACGTGTGGATGCGCCCCTTGGTCTCGGTATCCGGCACGCGCTGCACGCGGTGCCCGCCACTCTCGTGCCGGAGCCGGCGGTAGACGCCGTCCCCCGACGCACCGAGGACGAGCTCCTTGAAGCCGCCGAGTTCGGTCGGGCTGGCATCGAGCACCTCGAACTGCCAGCCGTGCTCGGTGCCGTAGCGTCGATACATCTCATAGAGGTCGCGCACGAAGAGCGCCGCCTCGTCGCCGCCCGTGCCGGCCCGCAGCTCGACGATGCAGCGCGTCCGGTCGGCATCCGCGTCGTCCGACCCCAGCTCGACGATGGCGTCCCACTCCTGCTCGCGCCGTTCCTCGAGCGCGGGCAGTTCGGCGGCCGCCAGGGCCGCGATCTCGGGATCGCCGGCGGCCAGTTCGCGCAGGTCGGCGATCTGCCGTTCGAGGCCGCGAAAGTCACGGTAGCGGAGGGCGAGTCGCGCGAGCGTCCCGTGCTCCCGCGCCGCCGCCGAAAGCTGCTGGGCGTCGGCGAGCACGGCCGGGTCCGCGAGCGCCCGCTCGAGCGCCTCGAACCGGGCGAGCGTCGCCTCGAGGTCGTCGCGCATGACTCACCACTCCCGTCGACCGAACCGAGCGTCGGCTCCCACGCGGCCCCGCCACCCGAACGACATGCACACCGTGCCGCCACGGGCGCCGTTCCCGGGCCGGCGGTGCGATTGGACGACGATGTCGAACCGATCCGAGCCGATCCGAGCCAACCGGAGCAGTCGACCGCGGCACATTGCCCTGCCGACGCCGTTGCCACGTTGAATGGTTCAGGACGCCGGCGCCTCGGCTGCCTTCGCGGCTCCCTTCGCCTTCTTGAGGCTTGCGTAGCCGGCGCCCGCGAACTTGGTCTTGAACTTCTCGATCCGACCGGCGGTGTCGACGAACTTGAGCTTGCCCGTGAAAAACGGATGACACACGTTGCAGATGTCGACCTTGATCTCGGGCACCGTGCTGCGCGTGGCGAA
>DNLZ01000210.1:0-2738 GCA_003488325.1 Planctomycetaceae bacterium | reverse complement strand
CGGGAAGCCCTGAAGCGTACCGATCGCGGCCCATCAGGGCAACGCTGACGGCCGCGACCGCGGCGTTCACTCGTTCGGGGCCGGAGCGGCGGGCGTCCCGGGCTCGACGACCGGTTTTCCGGTCGCCACCGTGCGCTCGAGGCGGTCCGCGAGCACCCGGCTGCCGAATCGCTGCGGTGAGAGATCCTCGCGGAGTGCGACGGCCGCCTCGCCGGTGCGGCCGACGGCGATGAGCGCGCGGGCGAGGTTCGTCCGCGCCGCATCGGTCCAGCGGCTGTCGGGCGATCCCTCCACGGTCATGCGGCCGAGGTAGTCGATGGCGGCGTCGTATTCCCCCTCCGCCAGCGTGAGGATGCCGAGCCAGTACGCGGCGTCCTCCTTCATGCGGGTAAACAGGGTGCGGGCAGCCTCCGCCTGCGCTGCGGGCAATCCCGCCACGGCCGACGCCACCGCGGCGCGGCCGGCACGCGCTGCGAGGTAGGCCGCCTTCGCGCCCTGCGGCCCGTCGAGTTCGCCGCGAAACTCTCGGAGTCGCGCGGTCAGGAGGGGCCGCAGCAGCTCCGGACGATCCGTCCCCGCCTGCGGCACGAAGGGCACCTGAAGCGGCGCGAGCTCCTGCTGCACGGCCTCCGCCACACGCGTCGCCTCGGATCGGCGTCGTGCGAGCGTCTCCCAGGGAAACTCCCAGAGCGCGGGTGGGGCTGGCGTGATCCCGGCTGCCTCCACCGCCGCGTTCGCGGCGGCCGCCAGTCGTGACCCATCGACCGCGACGCGCATCTCCCGAGCGCCGCGCACGTCGGGATCGAGCACCACCATCCTCCGCGAGAGGCTCAGGGGGTCGGCTGCGACGAGGACGGTCACGGCCGCGAGATCGGCGGCCTGCACCGGATAGGGCCGATCGGGCAGCGACAAGCCGGCGAGGATCGCGGGATCGGTCGCAGCCTGGCGCAGGGTCGCCACGGCCGAGCCTTCCGGCCCCGGCACCGGCATGGCGTAGACCGGCTCGAAGAGGTGAAGCTCGTCCTCGACGAGGACCGCGGGAAGCCAGCTGCGCGGCGCCTGCTCCGCACCGCCCCCAAGGCCGAGCATGACCCCGTCGAGGCCCGCATGACGCAGCAGCTGCAGGAAGATCCACGCCCGCTGCGGCCCGCTCGCGCGACCGGCGAGCAGGATCTCTCCCGGCAGGCACCACCGCGTGCCCGGATTGGTCGCGGTCGGTGCGGTCGGAGGATCCCCGACGAGCGCCAGGGACCGCACCGTCCACTCGAAGAGCGCGAGGGCCACCTCGAGATCATCCCGCGCCTCACCCCGCGCCACCCGCGCGATATCGGCCAGCCAGCGCTGGTCCCGAAGAAAGACGACGTCACCCATCGCGAAGCCGTTCGCGTCGGGCACGATCTCCGTCAGCTCGCCACGCAGCCGCGCGGAAAGCGTGTCGGCGAGGGGATCCTGCCGCCATGCCGCGACCGCGTCCGTCGGGGCGAGGCGGGCCCACTGGTTGATCCGATCGAAGACGAGCTCCGCTCCGCGCGCCTCGTCGAAGTCATCGAGGCGGTCGAGCACGGCGAGCGCGCTCTCGAGAATCTTGTCCCGCGACACCCTCGCGACGGGACGCGGCACGGCCGGCGGGGAGGCGGACGGGCCGCCCCCGTCACCTCCAGGACGGCCACATCCCGATGCCATGACCAAAGAGACGAAGACCGCACCGAGCAGCCTGACCGAACGCACCGACGAGGTCGGAAGGGCGACGCCAGAGGCGCGGGCGACGAACGCGTGCCTCATCTCCCATCCTCGCCGGCGAGGCGGGCCTCGTGAATGCGGACGATCCGCCCGAGCACCCCGCGCAGTTCCTGGAGCGGCACCATGGTCGGCCCGTCGCTCGGGCTGGCGTCCGGGTCGGGATGCGTCTCGAGAAACAGCCCGTCGATCCCCACCGCCGCTGCCGCCCGCGCGAGTGGCTCGACGAGCGCGCGGTCGCCTCCGGTCGCCTCGCCGAGGCTCGCGGGCCGCTGCACCGAATGCGTGGCGTCGAAGATCACCGGCACCCCGAGCGCCCGCATCGTCGGCAGCCCCCCGAAGTCGTTCACGAGGCGTCCGTATCCGAAGAACGTGCCCCGCTCGCAGAGCAGGACGTCGCGACAGCCGCCGGCAAGGAGCTTCGCCACGGCGTGCCGCATGTCACCCGGCGCGAGAAACTGACCCTTCTTCACGTTCACGGCGCGACCGGTCGCGGCCGCCGCGAGGAGCAGATCGGTCTGACGGCAGAGGAAGGCGGGAATCTGGAGCATGTCGCAGACACGCCCCGCAGCCGCGGCCTGCTCGGGCAGATGCACGTCGGTGGTCACGGGCAGCCCGGTGGCCGCACGCACGCGGTCGAGGATCGCCAGCCCATCCTCGGGGCCGGGGCCCCGGAAAGACGCGACGCTCGTCCGGTTCGCCTTGTCGAACGAGGCCTTGAAGACGATCTGCACCGGCAGTTCCTGGGCAATCCCGGCGAGCTCCTCGGCGATGCTGAGGCAGAGTGCCTCGCTCTCGATCACGCAGGGTCCGGCCACGACGAGCAACGGATGGCCCGGGCCGCAGAGGTAGCGACCGACGCAGGCTGGCAGGCGCGGATTCACGAGCATCTCGACAGGCGGTGCTGAAGACTGGCACCGGTGCAGAAGGCTGGCACGCGGCTGGCGAATGATACCGGCCCGAGGTCCCGCCGACCGAGTCCACGATCCGGCGACGCGAAA
>DNLZ01000212.1:1053-2700 GCA_003488325.1 Planctomycetaceae bacterium | reverse complement strand
CATGGAGATCGCCGTTCTCGCCGCGATCGGCCTGCTCCTTCTCGGCGGTATCGTCGCGTTCGCCGTCGGCAACCGTGGCTGGAGCATCGGCACGGTCGTGGCCGCACTGCTCGTGCTCCTGGCGACAGGAGGATTCCTGTACCTCGCCACTCGGCTGGCGGCCCGGGATGCCGCGTGGGCGAAGGCCGTCAGCGATCTGGAGCAGCGGCTCGCCAAGGCACGAGACGGCCTGGGCCCCACCGCGGACGGTCGGCTCGAACCGCTGCCCGATGTGAAATCAGTGGCGATGCTGCGCGAGGAACGCGATCGCTGGAGCCGCGCTGCGGCCACCGTCGACACGTGGCGCACACGCTCCTGGGAAAACGCGTCCTACGAGCCGGACGGAGGAGACGGCCCGAAACCAGGCGCCCGCATCACCGTGCCGAGGCCCCCGCGGCCGCCGGCGCCGGCGGCCGCAGGGGCCGATCCGAACCAGCCTGCTCCGGCTCCCCAACCGCCCCTCCTCGCGGCCGGCGCGATGATTTTCCTGTTCGACGAGTCCCCGCTCGCCGAGGGTGGAAGGTACCTCGGCGCGTTCACCGTCCGCGAAGCGGCATTCGACGCCGGGATCGACAGTCAGGTGCTCACGGCAACCTTCGTAGGGGAACCGAACGAGCGCGAGCGAAAGGTGCTGTCGGAGCCTCACGGACCCGTCACGATCTACGACGAACTGCCGGTCGATCGCTGGATCGCCTTTTTCCGCCTGAATCCGTCGACCGACGCGGCGAACGCGTACGGGGTGACCGCCCGAAACGACGTCGCAGCCCAGTTCGACGGCATCGACGACGATGACGTGCGGGCCCTCGTCCAGGCCTTCGTCGAACGATTCGAACAGCATGACAGCGAGGTCTCGGAGGCGGAGTGGCCCGCCGCGCTCCAGCAGCTTTCCGAGGGTGCGGTCGTGCCGGGGAGTTTTTGGGCGACCGTCGAGTTCACGAAGAGTCACACGTTCGCGGGCGCGGCGGGGTCCACGTCGCGAGAGTTCACCGCGGGTGACAAGGCCGAGTTCGACCTGGCGACCGCTTTGGAACTGCGTGATCGCGATCTCGTACAGGTGCGGCGCGTCGTCAGGCGTCGCCCACTCTCCGATGCCCTCGCGGCGATCTACGGCACGCAGGTCGGCCCGGTCGCCGAGCAGGGGGATGGAGGATCGCAGCGGGCCGACGGAGCGATGACGCTGCTGCGGCAGCTGCGTTCGGAAATCGTCGTGATCGACACGGCCGCACAGCGACTTGACCAGGCGCTGGCGGCCACGACCGCGAACACGGAGGCCACGACGGTGGTCGTCCAGGAGTTGACGGAAGACCTCGGCTCCTGGGAGCGAGACGCCACAGCGGCCACGGGCGTGGCGGATGCCTTCGCCACGTCGATCGACAAGACGACGCGGCAGCGGGAGCAGGCCGATCAGGCCGTCGTCGCCCTCGGCAGGGAACTGGCCGCGACGCTGGCGAGGCTCACGGCCGAGATCGACCGCGTCGCGCCGGCCCCGGGACGCTGATCGCCGCGGGCCCTCGCCCGTCGGAGCGGCCGCATTCCCCATCGCACGGCGTGGCGGGCCGACGACGCCGGATGTCTGCTAAACTCCCGGACGCCGTCGCAGGTCGGTCA
>DNLZ01000212.1:0-662 GCA_003488325.1 Planctomycetaceae bacterium | reverse complement strand
TCGTCCCGCGCGACGCCTGCCGTCCGCCGCCCTCGAGAGCGCCGTCATTCCATCATGAAGAGCATCGCCACCGGCCCTGGCAACACGCAGCGTCTCAAGAAAGCGGTCCACCACCATCGCCTCGCGACCAAGCGCGGCGTCCTCGAGCGGATGTTCACGCTCTGGTTTCGTGGCTTCGTCTACAACCAGATCTGGGAGGACCCGCGGGTCGATGCCGCGGCGCTCCAGCTCGGACCGCAGTCGCGCGTGCTGACGATCTCGAGCGGCGGATGCAACGTCCTCAACTACCTCGTGCATCGCCCGGCACGCATCGTCGCCGTCGACCTCAACGCGAATCACATGTGCCTCACGCGGCTCAAGCTCGCCGCGATCAAGCACCTGCCGGACTACGAGTCGTTCTACCGGTTTTTCGGCTACGGCGCGCACGCCGACAACATCACCAATTACCGCCGGTACATCCGTGACGCGCTCGACCCGCAGACCCGCGGCTTCTGGGAATCGAGCGACTGGCCGGGCCGGAAGGTCGGCCCTCGACGGATCGGGTACTTCGAGCGCGGCCTCTACGAGCGGGCGAAGCTCGGCCAGTTCTTCCGTGTCGTGCACGGGCTCGCCAGGAAGATGCGTCGCGACCCGGCTCGGCTCCTCTCGGCCCGCACGCTCGC
>DNLZ01000453.1:8736-10964 GCA_003488325.1 Planctomycetaceae bacterium | reverse complement strand
CCGGCGCCGCCGGCGCCGGTGCGACCTGCCGCCCCGACTCAAGCGATGCCCGTGCGGCCTGCACCCGCGGCGTCGGCGCCTGCCGCGCCGGTGCCCGTCGCGGCGAAGCCTCCGGTCGCGAAGCCGACCGTCTTGAGGAAGGAGGACTACATCGCTCCGGGCGGGGTGGCGGGGAAGCCTTCGGGCGAACCGGTGCGGCCCGCGGCTCAGGCCGGCACACCCCCTGCCTCAACCGGTCAGCCCGCGACGCCGCGACCGCGGCCGGGTGGTGCCGGTGGCAAGCCGGTTCCACGGCCTGCCTTCAAGCTCGCGCCCCTGCCTGCAGCGGGACGGACGCCGGTGCCGCGTGCGCCGCAGGAACCGGCGGCGCAGAAGCCCGACGTGAAGCTCCCGCTCGACGCGATCCGCAGTGCGAAGGCCGGCGGTGCGAAGCCGCTGGCCGACCACATGCGCAAGCACGAGCAGCGACAGGGAGAGGGCCAGCGGCCGCGCCCGGGTGGCGGCCTGCTCCGCGGAGGGGCCGCCGGCATGGCTCCGGTGCCTCCGCCCATGGAGCCGGGCATCCGCCCGCGACGCACGCCCTCCAAGGGCGCCGCTCCCAAGGACGACCTGCTCGGCGGCCGGGAACAGCGGCAGCTCAATCGCAAGCGCACCACCGGGTCCGGCATGGATGACGACGACGGCGCGATGCGCCGGCGTCGCCGTGCCCCCCGCAAGGCGAGCGGCGTCTCCACGGCAGCGCCGCGCAAGACCAACGCATCGATCCAGGTGCCGTGCACGGTGCGCGGATTCTCCGAGGCGATCGGCCTCCCCGCAGGCGAGGTGCTCAAGAAGCTCCTGACGATCGGCACCGAGTCGATGCCGAGCATGGGATCGATGCTCGACCGCGACACGGTGGAGCTCCTCGCCGCCGAGTTCGGCGTGCAGCTCGACCTGAAGTCGGCGGAGGATCTCGAGAAGGAGCTCCTCGCCGGCTTCGACGCCGTCGACGAGGATCCGGCGCTCCGCATGCCGCGGGCACCCGTCGTCACCTTCCTCGGCCACGTCGACCACGGGAAGACCTCGCTCCTCGACCGCATCCTCGGCATCGACGTCGCGGCGCGCGAAAGCGGCGGCATCACGCAGCACATGCGGGCCTACACGGTCGATCGCAACGGCCGTTCGGTCACGTTCGTGGACACACCGGGACACGAGGCCTTCACGCAGATGCGGGCCCGCGGCGCCAACGTCACCGACTGCGCCGTCATCGTGGTCGCGGCGGACGACGGCGTCATGCCACAGACGGAGGAGGCGATCAGCCACGCACGGGCGGCGAACGTGCCGATCGTGGCATGCATCAACAAGATCGACCTTCCCGGGGCCGATGTCGATCGCGTCTACCAGCAGCTTGCGGCCAACGAGCTGCTGCCGACCGAGTGGGGCGGCGAGACCGAGGTGGTGAAGACCAGTGCCGTGACGGGCGCGGGGGTCGACGACCTGCTCGACACCCTGCTCACGATCGCCGAACTGCACGACCTGCGGGCCAATGCCGACCGCGACGCGGCCGGCGTATGCCTCGACGCCTCCATCCACGAGGGCCGGGGCGTCGTCGCCTGCCTTCTCGTGCAGAAGGGCACGCTGAAGGTCGGAGATGCGATCGTGTGCGGCGAGGCGAGCGGGCACGTCAAGGCGATGATGAACACGCTCAATCGCCGGAAGGCATCGGAGGCCGGGCCGGCGGAGCCGATCTTCGTCACGGGCCTCGACGTCCCGCCCGGCGCCGGCGAGCGGTTCTACGTCGTCGACTCGATCGCGCGTGCCCGCGAGGTCGCCGCGAAGCGGAGCGGCATCCGCCGCCAGACCGTCCTGTCGAGCGCGCCGGTGCACGTGACCCTCGAGAACCTCGTCGATCGACTGGGCACCCAGAAGACGCCCACCCTCAACCTGATCCTGCGAGCCGACGTGCGGGGCTCGATCGAGGCCATCCTCAAGGAGCTTCAGAAGCTGGAGCATCCGGAGGTCAAGATCCGCGTGCTCCAGGCGACGGTCGGCGGGATCACCGAGGCCGATGTCCAGCTCGCCGACGCCTCGGATGCGGTGATCATCGGATTCAACGTCGTGCCCGACGAGCGCGCGCGTTCGCTGGCGGAGGAGCGCGGCGTGCAGGTGCGTCGCTACGACATCATCTACCAGGTCACCGACGACCTGCGCAACGCGCTCGAAGGCATGCTCGCCCCGGAGAAGCGCGA
>DNLZ01000453.1:3915-8346 GCA_003488325.1 Planctomycetaceae bacterium | reverse complement strand
GTGATCGGTGGCATCATCGCCCGCAACGGCCGGCTGCGTGTGATCCGCGACAGCCGCGTCATCGGGGAGTACGGCATCGAGTCGCTGAAGCGCGAGAAGGACGACGCCCGCGAGGTCCGCGACGGGCTCGAATGCGGCATCAAGCTGGCCGGATTCAACGACGTCAAGGAGGGCGACGTCCTCGAGTGCTTCCGGATCGAGGAGGTCGCACGGACGCTGTCGTGAGCACGAGGCGACTCCTCAAGGCGGCTGCGGCGGTGCGGGAGGTCGTCAGCATGGCGATCCTCACGGAGGTGCGCGATCCGCGCGTGCGCGACGTCACCGTCACGCGCGTCGAGATGGCCCCCGACATGCGCGGCGCGACCGTCCACGTCTCGGTGATGGGCACTCCCGCGCAGCAGCAGCTCGCGCTGCGGGGACTTTCGAGCAGCGCCGGATTCCTGCAGTCCCGCATCGCCGAGCGCATCGAGACCCGCTACACACCGCGGCTCCGGTTCGAGCTCGACGGCGGCGTGAAGCACGCGCTCGACATCAGTCGGGTGCTCGACAGCGTCCTGCCCGACCCCGATCAAGACGGCGATCCAGCGACCCCATCCGAGAGCCACGCGGCCCCCGCGCGGGAGAAACCATGACCGCAGCGAAGCGACCCGACCCCGGCGCCCGCAAGGGCTCGACGCCGGCCAAGGCGTCGTCCCGTCCCGACGTCCGACCGGCGGCCGACGCGAAGCCCGCGCGGGTCGTGCCGGAGAAGCCCCCGGCGCGTGGCCCGCTGATCGCCAAGCTGCACAAGGCGCTGCGGGCGCAGTACAAGCCGGTCCCCACGAACGTGACGCGGCCTCTCCTCGACCAGGTGCTCTTCGCCTGCTGCCTCGAGAACGCGCCCGCGGCCGTCGCCGAGAAGGCGTTCGCCAAGCTCCTCGAGGGCTTCTTCGATCTCAACGAGATCCGCGTCACCACCGTGGCGGAACTCGCCGAGTCGCTCGGCGACCTGCCCGATCCCGACCGGGCGGCCCTGTCGCTGCGACGCGCCCTGCAGAGTGTCTTCGAGTCGACCTACAACTTCTCGCTCGAGCAGGCTCGCAAGCACTCGCTCGCTCACGGGCTCAAGACGCTCGAGCACCTCCACGGCGTCTCGCCCTTCGTCATCCAACACGTCGCCTCGACCGCGCTCGGCGGCCACTTCGTACCGCTCGATCTGGGAGCGCTGACAGGGCTCTACCTCTGCGGCATCATCACGCAGGCGGAGTACGACTCCGGCCGGGTGCCCGGCCTCGAACGCACGATCTCGAAGAAGGCGGCCGCCGAGTTCAATTCCCTGCTGCATCAGTTCGGCGTCGAGTGCCTGCAAAATCTCCACGGCACGACCGTGCGGAAGATCGTGCAGGCGGTCAATCCGGCCGTGAAGGATCGCTTTCCGAAGCGCGGTGACGCGCTGCCCGCCCCCGCTCCCCCGCCACCCGCGACCACGAAGGAGCAGCAGAAGGTGGCCGAGGCCGCGAGGCAGTCGGCCGAGGCCCATCGCCCCGCCGGACCGCAGGCCGCCGCGCGTCCGGCCGGCAAGACTCCCCTGCCGCCACCGGGGGCCGGACCGAAGCGGCCCGATGGCAAGGGCGCCACCGGCAAGCCGGGGCCGAAGCCGTTCGTGGTCAAGCCGAACATGGGGAAGCCTGCCGCGACCACGACCCCGGCGCCGCCCGTGACCTCACCACCGGCGGTGTCGAAGCCGGCCGCGAAGCCCGCGGCCAAGACGACCGACAGGCCGGTCGCGAAGGCCCGAGATGAGGCGGGTGACAAGCCGCGCGAGAAGGGCCGGGACAAGGACAAGAAGGGGGCGATGAAGCCGACCGCCCGTCCCGCGCGGCCGCCGGCCGCGAAGGACCGCGGGCCGAAGCGGCCCGCCTCGGGTGGCGGCGGGAAGTCGCATGCCCGACAACTCGCGAAGCGCAAGCCGCGCTAGCCCCGCGGGCGAGCCGGCGCGGGAGCGATGCGGCCCTTCGCCTTCTCCACCAACCCCACACCCCATCCCCGTCAGTCAGGTACCGCCATGGCAGGACATTCGCACTGGGCGAACATCGCGCGGAAAAAGGCGCTCGTGGACGCCAAGCGAGGCAAGCTCTGGAGCAAGCTCGCCAAGGCGATCATCGTCGCCGCGAAGCACGGCGGCGGAGACCCCGACGCGAACCTGCGACTGCGGTACGCGATCGACGCCGCGAAGGCCGTGAGCATGCCCAAGGACAACATCCAGCGGGCGATCTCGGCGGGTACGGGAGAGTCGAAGGCGGGAAGCCTCGAGGAGTCGCTCTACGAGGGCTACGCGGCCGGCGGCGTGGCCGTGCTGTGCGAGATTCTCACCGACAACAAGAACCGCACGGCTCCCGAGATTCGCAAGATCTTCGAGATGTGCGGCGGCAAGCTGGGGGGCACCGGGTGCGTGGCGTATCTCTTCGAGCGCAAGGGGGTGGTGCGAGTGCCCCAGTCCACCTGGAGCGAGGAGCAGCTGATGGAGGCCGCGCTCGAGGCCGGCGCCGACGACGTGCGGCTGGTGGGCGATCGCTGGGAGATCACCTGCGAGCCGGCGGCGATGACCGCCGTCACGGATGCGGTGGGCGCCGCCGGCATCGCGATCGAATCGAGCGATCTGGTTCGGGTGCCCAGTACGACGGTCGACGTGGAGGATGTCGAGACCGCCCGTCAGGTGCTCGATCTCATGGAGCGGCTCGACGACCACGACGACGTGCAGTCGGTCGCCGCCAACTTCAACATTCCCGAGGCGGCGATCGCCCAGCTCGGCTGAGCCGACCCGCCGGATGCACCGCGGACGCTCCCGATCGGCACGATCACCGCGTCCCGGTCCTCTTCGTTTCGCCCGCCGACGTCGTCGCCGGTGCAGGCTCGCCGTGCTCGACCTGCGGCCAGTACGCGTCGAAGTCGAAGCCCGGGCTGTTGTCGAGATCGTGGCATTCGAGGCAGTTGTTCACCGCCTTCTGCCGCCCCTCCGGCGTCGCCAGCGACAGCACCAGCTCCCGTCGCAGGCGATCCCGTTCCTCGTCGCTCGCTCGGACATCCCCCCGCTCCACGGCGGTGTGCGCGGCGGCCGGACCATGGCAGTTTTCGCAGCCCTGATGGGCGAGGTGCGGCGTCGCCTGCATTCCGGCGAAGCCCCCCTCGAAGGGTTCGAATCGCTGCGGAGCCCAGCCCACGACGTGGCAGGAGACGCACTCCGGATCGGCATCGCGGCGCGGCATCTGCTCTTCGAGGGTCGCGAGGGCGCTGGCATGCGGCGTGCCCTCCCAGACCTCGTAGGCGTGTGCGTGGCAGTCCGCGCAGGCGGCGCTGCCGGCGAATCGTCGTCCGCTGGGATGACGGATCGGCACGATCCCCAGCCCCTGGAACCCGAGCGTCTCGAGCTTGCGCTGGTAGTTCGCGAGCACCTCGATCATGTCCGCGGCCTCGCCCCAGCGGGCGTCGAGCGGCACGCGCTGTGCCCGTCGCTGCTGCGGCGCATCGAAGAGGCCGATGGCCACGGCGAACATGCCCTTGTGACCGAGTTCGACGAGCATCGCACCGCCCGGCAGGGACTGTGGCTCGAGTGGCGGTTCATCCGCTCCCCCGGCGGTGGCGACGATGTCGAACTGGGGATAGGCCGCCGCGAGCGCCCGAGTCTCCTCCGGCGTCGCCCACGCGAGCAGCACCTGGTGGTCGCATCGCTCCTTGGCGAGTCCCGCGGCGACGTCCGCAAGGCCGCGCGCGGAAGGGACGACCTGAACGTCGTCATTGCGAAACTGGGCTGCCGCGCCGTCGCCGAGCACCGTCGTGATGCCGATTCGCAGGCCACCCGCCTCGACGACGCGAAACCGCGGCGTGATCCCCGCGTCGATCCCGAGCAGACCGACGTTGCCACCGATGAACGGCGTGGGGGCGTCGCCGACGGCGGCGACCGCCGCGATGAGCTCCTCGGCCGGAAGCCGCAGGTCGGCCGGCCCGAACCCGACACCCGCATACCCCATCGCTCGCAGGCCGTCGACGATCGACTGGAACTTCGCCTCGGTCTGCCGGCCGAAGCGCCGCACCTGGCCGCCGAGATCCACCGCGACGAGGGGCCAGCCGGCAGCCTCGATCGCCCGCAGGAAATTCCGTCGGCGGCTGAGGCCGCCCTTCTGATTCTCCTTGCCCGTGCAGCCACAGGGCTCGATGTAGCCGTCGAGTTCGCCCGTCACGACGATCACCGCACGCGGCGCCGGCCAGTCCGCGAAGACCGCGCCATTCCGTTCACGGAACGTCGCCACGGTCGCGTCGGGAACGCCTTCGCCCCGGTCGGGCACCGCTCCCGCCGCGGTACCGAGAAGGGTGAGCGAGACGGTGATCACCGCGACCCAACGGAAGGCGGACGGACACGGGCGAGGAGGCGCCGGGCCGGCCGACGCGGCGGTG
>DNLZ01000453.1:454-3575 GCA_003488325.1 Planctomycetaceae bacterium | reverse complement strand
ATTCGTGGGACATGGAAGGCTCGCGCGGGATGGTGCGGGCAGCGCAGGTGGCTCGGGTCACGGTCCGATCGCCACGCATATGGGGATCGTCAGTTCGGGCGTGTCCGGATGACCCGTGTCGAGCACGATGCTGCCTGGCTTCGCCTGGTCCGTGCACAGATGATTGACGGGGCGACTGCCGGCTGGGATCACGATGGTGACCGGGACACGGACCACCCCGCCGCTCCCCACGGGCGCGGCGTCGCCGATGGTCACCTCGAGTCCATCGGGCACCACCGACCGCACCGTCGGGTGGAACAGCTCCCGGTGAGGCCCGCGGGCGGTGATGAAGAGTTCCGTGCGGACGCCCTTCTGGGCGGAAACGGTGCCAAGCATCAGGGACTGTCGCGTCCGATCCCAGCCGGCTCCCGCCACGAGCAGATCCCCCGCGACCGTGCCGTCCAGGGGAATCTCGATCGTCAGTTCATCCGGTGCCTTCACCACCAGTCGGATCGTGGCGCGCAGCCGACCGAGGGGGAGCCCGGAAGGCAGCGTCACCGTGAGCCGCAGACCACCGGTCGCGCCGGGTTCGGTCGCGACCTCGGGCGGTGGCAGCGGTTCGGTCGCCAGCGTGAAGCGGTCGGACAGTTCGTGGTCGATCGCCACCGACACGACCTCCGGCGGCCGGTCGCCATACGTGTAGACGAGCACCTCCGACTCGCCCCCCTCGGCTCCCGAGACACGTGACAGTTGGATCGCGTCGGGGACGGCCTTCCAGGTCGGCACCACGGCCCCTTCCACGACGAACACCACCTGGGGGCGGCGCGGATCGTCGGTAAGGATCGTCGCCTGCTGTCGGAACGGGCCCCCTGGGCCCTTGCCCTGCCACTCCAACCGCACCTCCGTGGCCCCCCCCGGCGGCAGCGAGATCCTGTCGTCCGTTCCACCGTCGAAGCCCGCGATCGTGCAGGTGCAGCTCGTCGCTCCGCGTGTCAGTTGGAGCGGCCCGGCGCCGATGTTCCGCACGGTGAACGCATGGCTCCCCTTCGCTCCCGTCCCCACGGTGCCGAAGGCGTGGACGGTCTCGTCCACCTCCACGGTGCCGGTCGGCCCCGACGTCGGTGAAGCCCGGTCGGGCCTGAAGTCCCCCACCTGCCAGGGCCGACTCGACGCGTCGACGAAGGCCTTCGCCCCACCGATGGCGACGCCCGCGACGATGGCGACGACCGCGACCACGGCCGTCCCCGGAAACCGCACCGCTGCCGGGCTCGAGGATGGCAATCGCTGCTCCATGCGTCACCCGCGCCGAAGGCCGACAATCCCGGGGCCCAATCGCAGCCGCGGATTCCGCCGCCGCCACGCTCAAGTGTATCGGCCCGCCCCGGCGTGGCACCGTCAGTAGGCCCGCGCGAGCACGCTCCGTCGCGTCACCGGTGCGCCGGTCACGACGCACGTGCCCGGTTCGTCGGGGCCCTCCATCGGGATGCACCGCACCGTCACCTTGAGCGGATCGAGCATCGCCGCGATCGCCGGCTCGTCCGCCACGTGCACGTGCGCGAAGCCGGCCGCCGGGTCGGCGAAGTGATCCTCCACCTCGCGAGCCGTCCCGAGGCGGACCGATCGAGCCTCCCGGAACGCCGCCGCACGGGAGAGGAGTCCCGCCTGCTGGTCCTCGAGGATGTCGGGCAGACGCGCCGCCAGAGCCCCGAGCGGGATCGCCTCGCGCTCCTTGGGGCCGCGATCGCGCCGCGAGACGCTCGCGGTGCCGGCGGCGAGGTCCCGTGGGCCGATCTCGATCCGCACGGGCACCCCCTGCTTCACGTGCTGCCACACCTTGTCGCCCCCACGGATGTCCCGCGCGTCCGTCTTCACGCGGACCGCTTCCCCCGCGAAGGACGCCCGGGCGAGGCCCTCTTCCAGGCTGCGGCACGCCGCGAGCACCGCGCCCCGCTCCTCGTCCGACCGGGCGATCGGCAGGAGCACGGCGTGGTGCGGGGCGATCCGGGGCGGGAGCACGAGCCCGTCGTCGTCGGAGTGGGTCATGATCACCGCCCCGATCAGCCGCGTGGAGACGCCCCAGGACGTGGTCCAGCAGAACTCCTCGACCCCCGCCGAGTTGGCGAAGCGGATGTTCTGCGCGCGGGCGAAGTTCTGACCGAGAAAATGCGAGGTGCCCGCCTGCAGGGCCTTGCCGTCCTGCATCATCGCCTCGATCGAGTAGGTGTCGACCGCTCCGGGAAATCGCTCCCCCGCCGGCTTCGGCCCCCGGATTACCGGCATGGCGAGATCCTGCTCCGCGAACGTGGCGTAGACGTCGAGCATCCTGAGCGTCTCCTCCACCGCCTCCTCCCGCGTGGCGTGCGCGGTGTGCCCCTCCTGCCACAGGAACTCGGCCGTGCGCAGGAAGACCCGCGGCCGCATCTCCCAGCGCACCACGTTGGCCCACTGGTTGACGAGCAGGGGCAGGTCGCGCCACGACTGCACCCACTTCGCGTACATGGCGCCGATGATCGTTTCGCTGGTGGGCCGCACCACGAGCGGCTCCTCCAGTTTTCCGGTCGGCACGAGCTTCCCGTCCGGCCCCAGTTCGAGCCTGTGGTGCGTGACGACGGCGCACTCCTTGGCGAAGCCCTCGACGTGCTTCGCCTCCTGCTCGAGGTACGAGAGCGGAATGAAGAGCGGGAAGTAGGCATTGACGTGGCCCGTCGCCTTGAACGCCCGGTCGAGAATCGCCTGCATCCGTTCCCAGATCGCGTAGCCGTGCGGCTTGATCACCATGCAGCCGCGCACCGGCGAGGGCTCGGCGAGATCGGCCGCCCGCACGACCTGCTGGTACCACTCGGGATAATCCTCGGCCCTCGTGGGGCTGATCGCATGGGCAGGCATCGGGACGGCCGCTCCAGGACACGGAGAAAGGCGGGATTGTACCCGCGGCCACGTCGTTTGTCGGGCGTGCGCCGGCGGCCGTACACTCTCGTTCGATGGCGCGACGACTCATTTCGGAACTGCCCGCCCAGACGGCCGTCGACCAGGTCTTCCTGGCCACGCACAAGCAGCTGCGGCCCAACCGCAACGGGCAGCTCTACCTGCAGGTCGATCTCGCCGACCGGAGCGGCACCATCACCGGCCGGCTCTGGAACGC
>DNLZ01000453.1:0-157 GCA_003488325.1 Planctomycetaceae bacterium | reverse complement strand
TCACCGGCCGGCTCTGGAACGCATCCGATGCCGACTACGGCGCCTTCCAGGACGGCGACTTCGTCCACGTCGAGGGGCACACGCAGCTGTACTCCGGCGCGATGCAGATCATCATCGCGACGATCGAGCGGGCCGACCCGGGCACCGTGGACGAGCG
>DNLZ01000504.1:1257-3421 GCA_003488325.1 Planctomycetaceae bacterium | reverse complement strand
GGCGGGCGGCACGGCCCGCCCGGGAAGATCAGCCGGTCGTGCGCATCCCGGCCGCGATCCCCTGAAGGCACAGCCGGAGCAGGTCGCGGTAGGGGGGCTCGGCCGCGTCGCGTGTGGCCCGGCTGCGACGCATGAACTCGATCTGGATGAGATTCAGCGGGTCGACGTGGGGATTCCGGTCCTCGATCGACTGGCGAAACCACGGCGTGCCCGCGAGCAGCTCACCACCGCCGACGACGTCGAGGATCACCTGCCGCGCCCGGTCGCGCTCCGCCGCGATCCGCGGCCAGATGCGGCGCCGCGCGTCGGTGTCGTCGCACAGCTCGGAGTAGCGCTGGGCCACGTACATGTCCGCCTTCGCGAGGGCGAGGGTCGCGTTGTCGATCGTCGCCCGGAAGAAGGGCCACTCGCGGTACATCGTGCAGATGCGCTGCCAGGCCTCACGGTCCTCGTACTTGATCTCGGAGAGCGCGGTGCCCAGCCCGTACCACGCCGGAATCATGCAGCGGCTCTGCGTCCATGCGAAGACCCACGGGATCGCGCGGAGATCGTCGAGGGTCCGCTGGCCGCGACGTCGCGAGGGCCGCGACGCGATCGGCAGGTTCTCGATCTCCTCGATCGGGGTCGTCTGCTCGAAGTACGCGATGAAGCCCGGCTGGTCGACCAGTTCGCGGTACACGGCCCACGAACGTTCGGCGAGCCGGGCCGCCAGGGCGGTCCACTCGGCGGTCGGCGCCGACCGCCGCACGGTCGCGGCGACGAGTGTGGCCCACGCCACCTGCTCGAGGTGGCGTCGTGCGATCTCGGCGTCGTCGTAGCGTTCCGCGAGCACCTCGCCCTGTTCGGTCAGCCGCAGCGACCCGTCGAGCGTCTCCGGCGGGAGCGAGAGGATGCCCCGGGCGGCCGGGCCGCCGCCGCGCCCGAGCGATCCGCCGCGCCCGTGGAAGAACGTGAGGTGGACGCCGCGCGACGCGGCCGTCGCGTGGAGGCGCTCCTGTGCCGAATGGAGACCGCAGCAGGCCGCGAGGTAGCCGCCGTCCTTCGTGCTGTCCGAATACCCCACCATCACGATCTGGCGGTCGCCGAGGCCGGCGAGGTGCTCCCGCCACACCGGTTCGTCGAGCATCGACGCGAGCGTGACGTGCGCCTCCGCGAGGTCATGGATCTTCTCGAAGAGCGGCGCGATCGGCAGGTCCCGTGCCGCGACCGTCTCGCCCCGCGCCAGGGCGGCGCGCCGTGCCTGCCGCCAGAGCCAGAGCACGCAGAGCACGTCCGCCGGCGCCTGCGTGAGGCTCACGATCGCGCAGCCCACGCTCTCCGGGCCGAACCGCACCACGGCCCGGTGCAGGACGTCGAAGAGGTCCAGCGTGTCGCGGGCCAGCGGGCCGACCGCCTCGCGCGGGATGCCCGCCACGTCCGCCCGATCCAGCGTGTGGAGGAGCAGCCGCGTGCGCCCCGCGTCGTCGAGGGCGCCGTAGGCCGCAGGCTCCGCGAGGTGGCCGGAGGCGGCGAGGATCTCGCCCATGATCTCGACGTAGGCGCGGGCGTCCTGACGCACGTCGAGGCTCGTCATGTGGAGGCCGAAGGTGCGCACGAGGTCGAGCCAGCGACGCGGCGGCGTCCCCTCGACCACGTGGAGATCGCCCGCGAGGCAGTCGACGAGCAGGGCGACGTCCGCCTCCAGATCACCGCCGCTCGGATACCCGAGCGCCGCCCCGGACGCGCAGGCGGCCCCGGAGAGATCGATGAGCCGGGCCCGCTCGAGGCGAAGCCGGATCATGCCGATCCAGCGACGGTAGACCTCGTGCGGCGCGTAGCGGGCGAGCGCCCCCGTGAGGTCGGGATGCGCCGACTCGAGCGCCGCGAGACGCTCGGCGAGGCGACGGCTGCCCGGGCTCGATCGCACCGAGACGGTGAGCAGGTCGTGCAGCCGCGTGCACCACGCGAGATGGGCGTCGATCGCGGCATGACGCAGCCGCACGAGCGTGGCCGCCGTGACGTCCGCCGTCACGAAGGGATTGCCGTCGCGATCCCCGCCCATCCACGAACCGAAGCGGAGGAACGGGGGCACATGGAACGCATGCCCCGGGAAGTGCTCGGCGAGCGCGCCGCGGAGCGCGGCGTGCACCTGCGGCACGGCCTCCCAGATGCGCGGCATGATCGA
>DNLZ01000504.1:0-868 GCA_003488325.1 Planctomycetaceae bacterium | reverse complement strand
GCCAGCTCGTTCCGCATGTCGGCGTCGTACGCCGCCCGTTCCCGTGGCAGCAGGTCGTCGCGATCGAGATCGCGCAGCCCGTGACGCAGGCGCCGGAGCTTCGCACGGATGGACCGCCGCTTGGCCTCGCTCGGATGGGCCGTGAAGACGAGGTCGATGCGCAGGCGGCCGAGCGCCTCCTGCACGTCGTGCGCCGAGAGCCCCAGCGACTTCAGTTCGGCGATGCCGGCGGCGAGCGATTCGCCGAGCGGCTCGGGGGCCCGGTCCCGCTCCCGCTGCCGGAGCACGCGGATGCGTTGACGGTCCTCGGCGATGTTCACGAGGTCGAAGTAGATGCCGAAGGCACGGGCCACGAGTTCCGCGTCACCCGGAGCGAGGCCCGAGATGCGGGCGGCGAGCGCCTCCTCGGCGGCCGGCCCACCGGCCCGGCGCTCGAGCGCCAGGCGGCGGATATCGGCGACCAGATCCGCCACACCGTCGCCGGCCAGATCACGGATGACATCGCCGAGGGTGTCGGTGAGATGCCGGATGTCGCGGCGGAGAAGGTCGTCGGACACGACGAGGCACCCGGCGGGCGGTGGGAGGGGGCGACGCGGGCGGCGTGGCTTCGACAGCATAGGGGGTGACCGGCTGCCTTCAACCCGGATCGCCGTGCGCGGTCGACGCGGCCCGCTCCGAAGCGCGGGTCGCACGCGGTATGCTGCCGGCGCCCGACGAACGCAGTCCCCGACCATGCACGCGACCATGACCTTCCCCACACGACTCACGTCGCCGCGAATCGGCCGGTTCCTGCCGGCGATGCTCGCGACGATCATCCCCGCCGCGACGACCGCCGCGCCCCCGGTGGCGGCGCCGCCACCAGCGGCTC
>DNLZ01000355.1:5246-5376 GCA_003488325.1 Planctomycetaceae bacterium | reverse complement strand
GAGGATGGCCGCCGCCAGCCCGGCGGTGAACCCGCCGAGCAGCTCACCGATGGCGGCGCGCTTGCAGGCAGTGCCAACCTCGAGGCGGCGCTGCGTGGCCTCGATGCATCCCAGCGGGCGGCCGTCGAGG
>DNLZ01000355.1:4632-4826 GCA_003488325.1 Planctomycetaceae bacterium | reverse complement strand
TGCCCCGATGAACGCGGCCGCCTGGCTCGCCCGCGCGGCGGGAATCGGCCACGAGATGGCCTCCAGGATCGACCGTGCCGAGTGGCACTGGGAGCGGCCGACCGTGCTGGTCGTCGGCCTCATCCTGCTCGTGCCGGTGTCGTGGTGGATCGTACGTCGCCATCGCGAGCGGATGCCCTGGCTGTCGCGGCGGG
>DNLZ01000355.1:1402-4335 GCA_003488325.1 Planctomycetaceae bacterium | reverse complement strand
ATGCCCTGGCTGTCGCGGCGGGCGCGGCGGGCGCTCGATGTCTGCCGCATCGCGGTGCTCGCCCTGCTGGTCTTCGTGCTCGCCGGTCCCTACCTCAAGCTCGATGAGCGGATCGAGGAACGGCCCGTCGTCGCCCTGGTCATCGATTCGTCGGAGAGCATGGACCTGCCGGTCGGTCCCCTGCCGGCCACGGCCATCCGAGACACGGCCGCGGCGGCGGGATTCACACCGCCGGCCGAGGACGACGCAGCCGGCGGCGAGGCGATGGCCGAACGGCTCGCGGGCCTCACGCGCCGAAGCCTCGTCGATGCCGTCCTCGCCGCGAACGCCACGACGACCATTCGTCAGCTCGCCGATCGCTTCGACCTCCGCTGGTACTCGGTGGCCAGGCGGCCCCGTCGCACCGAGCAGGCCGCGTTCGTGCCGGCATCCGTCACTCCCACGGACACCGCCCCGACGCCACCCCAGGATGACGATCGCTACGACACGGCGCTCGGCGAGGCCCTCGAACTCGCGATGGACGAGGCCTCGGGCCGCGCCCTCGCCGCGGTGGTGCTCCTGTCCGATGGCCGATCCACCGTCGGCATCGACCCGCTCGACGCGGTGCGCCGGGCGGCGGACGCGGCCGGCGGGCAGTCGCGCGCGCCGGTGCATGCCGTCCCGATCGGCAGCTTCGATCCCCCGGACGATCTGGCCGTCGCCGACGTGCTCGTCGCGCCCGAGGTGGCCCTCGACGACAGCGTGACGGTCAACGCGACGCTCGAGGCGGCGGGCTTCGCGGGCCTCGAGGTGCCGGTGGAGCTGCGCGATGGAGAGGGGACCGTGCTCGCGACGCAGCGCGTCACCGTGCGCGGCCCACGGCAGCGCATCGCCCTGCCGTGGAAGGCCACGAGCCCCGGCACGAACGTGCTGACCGTGGCCGCGACGATCGAGCCGACGGAGGTGATCACCGAGAACAACGCCGTGACCGTGACCGTGGAGGTGTCCACGCGTCGCGTCCGCGTGCTCGTCGTCGATCACGCCCCGCGCTGGGACGTGCGGTTCATCGACCATGCGATCCGACGCGACACGACGTTCGAGCCCCAGATCGTGCTCACCGACTCGGACGAGGACGACCCGACCGACGTGCTGCCGCGGGACGCCGACGCCTGGGCGAAATTCGACCTCGTCATGCTCGGGGACGTGCCGCCCGACGTGCTCGACGAGGATCGCCAGGCGGCCCTCGTCGAGGCGGTGACCCGCCGCGGCGTGGGCGTGGTCTTCCAGCCGGGCCACGAGCACCTGCCGCGCGGCTACGTGCGGGCGCCGCTGGCCGAGCTGTTTCCCGTGACGGTCGATGCCGAGGCGGATGGGGGGGCGGCGACCGTCTCGGCCGCCGATGCCCAGCCCTTCCGCATGCTCGTCACCGCGCGCGGTGCGATGCATCCGGCGTTCGCGCTCGAGGCCGACCCGACCCGCAACCGGGCGCGCTGGAGCACGATGGCACCATTTTTTCGTGCGGCTGCGGTGAACGTGCCGAAGCCGGCTGCGACGACGCTCGCCGAGATCGACGTGCCCGGCGGCCGCGGCCGGATGCCGCTGGTGGTCGAATCGCCCGCGGGCGCGGGACGCGTGGCGTGGGTGGGCACGGACGAGACCTTCCGCTGGCGGCGCAACGTCGGCGACGCCTTCTTCTGGCGGTTCTGGGGGCAGGCGCTCCGCGGCGTGGCCCGCCGCGAGGATCGACCCGCCGACACGCCGTGGCTCGCCGTGACGCCGGCCCGCACGGAACCGGGCGTGCCCGTGGTCGTCGAACTCAATCTCGTGGATGCCGTCGGAGCGCCGATCGTCAGTGAAGGACAGCAGGTGACGGTGGCGGGCGCCGATGCGGACGCCGTCGTCGATCTCCGCCCGGCCGGCCGGCCCGGGCTCTATGCGGGCAGCATCGCGCTCGACGCCCTCGGTCGGCATGTCGTGCGCCATCTCGCGCCCGAGAGCACGCTCGGCGGCGAGGTCGTGGTCGCCGCGCCGATCCGCGAACGGGCGCGGCCGGGCGTCGATCGGGATGGCCTCGAGTCGCTCGCCGATCTCTCGGGCGGATCGGTCGTCGAGGTGGGTGACATCGGATCGATTCCCTACCGGATCACGCAGGAACCGATCGAGAAGGGTGTCGTGCTCGAGGACGAGGTGTGGGACACCTGGCCGGTCCTCGCCCTGCTCGTCGGCCTCTACTGCCTCGACATCGGCATCCGCCGCCTCTCGGGATCGAGCTGATCCACGACCTCCATGCATCAGGAGTCGCCCACCATGCGATCCGTCGCAGCCGCCCTCACGACGATCCTCGTGCTCGGCACGCCGGCCGTGTCCCACGGCGACACGTTCGACCCGGAGGACCGCGCGCTCGTCCGCGTGGAGGCCGCGGTCGATCGCGCGCTCGAATACCTCGCCGGTCGTCAGGATGCGTCGGGCTCGTGGCCGCAGGGGGTCTCCGGGAAGCCCAACACCGGCGTCGACGCGCTCTGCCTGCTCGCCTTCATGGGGCGTGGACACGTCCCGGGACGCGGCCCCTACGAGGAGACGGTGGGCCGCGCGGTCGACGGCCTGCGACGATCCGCCGACAAGAACGGACTCCTCGTGCATCCGGGCGGCCACTCGCACGGACCGATGTACGAGCACGCCCTCGCGACGCTCGCCCTCATCGAGGCCTCCGGCTGGATGACCGACGGCACGCTGCGGGAGACGTGTCGCGATGCCGTCGAGGTGATCGTCAACGCGCAGAATCGGGAGGGCGGCTGGCGGTACCAGCCGCAGCCGCGCGACGCCGACCTGAGCGTCACGGTGATGCAGGTGGTGGCGCTGCGGGCCGCGCAGAACGCCCGCCTCGCGGTGCCGGAGGAGACCCTCGAGCAGGCGATCCGCTACGTGAAGCGGTGCGCCCGGCCGGATGGCGGCTT
>DNLZ01000355.1:0-1014 GCA_003488325.1 Planctomycetaceae bacterium | reverse complement strand
GACGATCCCGACGTCGGGCGGGCGCTCGAGGCGCTCCAGAAGCGGGCCTACAAGCCGGAGATGGACCAATATTTCCACTACATGAACTACTACGCCATGCAGGCCCACTTCCAGGCGGGCGAACAGGCGTGGTCGACGTGGCATCCGCGGGTGCGCGACCTCCTGCTCGAATCGCAGGCGGCCGACGGCAGCTGGCCCGGCTGGCAGGAGGAGCGGCTCAACGGGCCCGCGAAGTGCTACTCGACCGCGATGGGATCGATCACGCTCGAGGTCTACATGCACTATCTTCCCGCCTATCAGCGGTGAGCGTGCCGCCCGCACCCGGCCCTGATTCCCGCTCCGGAGACGACCCATGCACCTGCCTCGACGGCCGACTCTCATCCTGATCGCCGCGATCTGCCTGACGCGGGGCGTCGCCGCGGCCGACCCGGACGGCTTCACGCCGCTCTTCGACGGCCGCACGTTCGCCGGCTGGAACGGCGACACGACCACGACCTGGCGGATCGAGGACGGCACGATCGTGGCGGGCAGGCCGGGCGTCGCCGCACCGCGCAACGAGTTCCTCGCCACCGACCGCGCGTACGGCGACTTCGAACTGCGGCTCGAGTACCGCCTCGACTGCACGGCCGCCTGCAACGCCGGGATCCAGTTCCGCTCCGTGCGGATTCCCGACCACCACGAGGTGATCGGCTTTCAGGCCGACATCGGCCCCGGCATCACCGGCGCGATCTACGACGAGAGCCGGCGGCGGAAGATGCTCGCCGTGCCGCCGCAGGAGGTGCAGGACAAGGCGCTCGCCGCCGGCCGTGACGGCTGGCACGAGTACGTGATCCGCTGCGAGGGACCGCGGGCCCGCCTCTCGATCAACGGCGTGGAGACGATCGACTTCACCGAGACCGACACCTCGATCCCGCTCCACGGCATGGTGGCCCTGCAGATCCACGGTCAACTCGTCGGCACCGTGCGGTATCGCAACATCCGCATCCGCGAACTCGGCCCGGCGCCCCGCCCCGC
>DNLZ01000245.1:7557-8062 GCA_003488325.1 Planctomycetaceae bacterium | reverse complement strand
GGGCGAAGGCGATGATCTCGCTCTTCATGCACGGCGGTCCGTCCCACATGGATCTGACCGATCCGAAGCCGGAGCTGTCGAAGCGGGACGGCACCGACTATCCCGGCGACATCACCTACAGCTTCGTCAACGAGGCGAGCAAGAAGCTCCTCGGCACGAAGTGGTCGTTCGCGAAGCACGGGGCGTGCGGCACCGAGATCTCGGAACTCCTGCCCGAGACGGCCGGCATCGTCGACCGGATCTGCCTCCTCCGCGGCATGCACACGGGCGGCAACGGCCACGAGGTGTCGATCCGCTACTTCCACGGCGGCATCCCCGGCGTGCTCGGCCGACCGCACCTGGCCTCCTGGCTGCTCTACGGGCTCGGCGCGGAGACGGACAACCTGCCCGCCTACATGGTGCTCACCGACCCGGGCGGCCTGCCGGTCGACGGCGTCACCAACTGGTCGAGCGGCTTCATGCCGCCGCTGTTCCAGGGCACCGTGCTGCGGCCGAAGGAACCACG
>DNLZ01000245.1:1652-7187 GCA_003488325.1 Planctomycetaceae bacterium | reverse complement strand
CTCGACCTGCTCGGCGCGCTCAATCGCCGGCACGCCGCCCGCTTCCCCGGCCAGTCGGACCTCGACGCGCGGATCGCGAGCTACGAGCTCGCCGCGCGGATGCAGACGGCCGCCCGCGAGGCGCTCGACATCTCGCAGGAGACGAAGGCGACCCACGCGCTCTACGGCCTCGACGACGACGCGACCCGCGAGTACGGCACGCGCTGCCTGATCGCCCGCCGCCTCGTGGAGCGGGGCGTGCGGTTCGTGCAGCTCTTCCTCGCCGGCCAGCCGTGGGACAACCACTCGAATCTCGGCTCCGCGCTGCCGGCGATCTGCCGCCGCACCGACAGGCCAGCCGCCGCGCTCGTCAAGGATCTCGCCCAGCGCGGCATGCTCGACGAAACGATCGTCCACTGGGGAGGGGAGATCGGCCGGCTGCCGGTGACGCAGAACCAGGGCGCGCCGGAGAAGCATGGCCGCGACCACAACGGCCAGGGCTTCAGCATCTGGCTGGCGGGCGGCGGCATCCGGCCCGGCATGGTCCACGGCGCGACCGACGAATTCGGCCACCGGGCCGTCGAGGGAATCGTGACGCCGAACGACTACCAGGCCACGCTCCTGCACCTTTTCGGGCTCGACTGGAACGAGCTCGTCTTCCCGCATGCCGGTGCGGCGCAGATCGTGACGGCGGGGCGGCCCGCCCGCGTCGTCCACGAGATCCTCGCGTGAGTCGCGTCCCTGCCCGCCGGACTCGCCCGACGGCGCCGGACCGACCCCGCCGACCGTCGTGCCGCGCGTGATGGACCGCGCGGATCGTGCCGACTGGAGCGGTTGCGCGGCGGCAAACCTTGTCCAGATTCCGGTGTATGCTTGTTCAAAATGGGCGCATGGGCTTCCGGGGCACGTTCGCCACGGCCGGTGTCCCGAGGGGCGTGTGGACCCGCTCGTTCGATGGTCAACGACAATCGCGAGTTCATCGACGAGTTTCTCGTCGAGTCGTCGGAGAATCTCGACCAGCTCGATCGCGATCTGCTCGCGCTCGAGCAGGCACCCGATGATCCCGAGCGGCTGGCGAGCATCTTTCGCACCGTCCACACGATCAAGGGCAACAGCGGCTTCTTCGGTTTCTCGAAGCTCGGTGCGCTGACCCACAACGGCGAGCATCTGCTCGGCCAGCTGCGCGACGGCCAGCTGCGTCTCGACGACCGGATCACCGGCTCGCTCTATTCGATGGTCGATGCGGTGCGGTCGATCCTGCGATCCATCGAGGCGACGGGCTCCGAGGGGGAGGTCGACCTGCAGGATCTCACGAGCCGGCTCGCGGCCGTCGCGGCGGACACGAGGGAGCACGCGCGGGCGGAGCGGACGGTCGCCGTCGACGCGGCGAGCCTGACACCCGCGTCGTCCAACGCCGGCCTCGCCGCAGACCCGCGTCCCGTGCTGCCGCGGGCCGGATCGGCCCCCTCGGCGCCGGCCATCGACAGTCCGCCGGCGTCCTCCGCCGCCCCCTCGACCGTGCCCTCACCACCCGAGGCCGTCGCTCCCTCCCCGCCGCGCATCGAACCGCAGGTCCCCGCGGCGCCCCCTCCCCCCGCGGCGGAGAGCACGATCCGCGTGGACGTGGCCCTGCTCGGGTCAATCCACGACCTCGTCGGTGAGCTCGTGCTCGCCCGCAACCAGCTCCGCAGCCTCGAGATCGAGGATCCGGCGATCCAGGCCGTCGCGCAGCGCATCAACGCCGCCACGAACGCCCTCCAGGAGGTGGCCGTCAAGACGCGGATGCAGCCGATCGAGCACCTCTTCAGCAAGTTCCCGCGGATCGTGCGCGATCTCGCCGTGACCTGCGGCAAGGAGGTCCACTTCGTCGTCGACGGCACCGACACGGAGCTCGACCGCACCCTCGTGGAGAGCATCCGCGACCCGCTCACACACCTCATTCGCAACGCGGTCGACCACGGCATCGAGCGTCCGGACGTGCGGGAAGCCGCCGGCAAGCCCCGCGCCGGCCGCGTGACGCTCCGGGCGTACAACGAGAACGGCCAGGTGACCATCGAGGTGGAGGACGACGGGGGCGGCATGTCGGTGGAGGCCGTGCGGGCGAAGGCGATCGCGCGCGGACTCGTCTCGGCCGAGGCCGCCGCTCGGATGCCCGATGAACGCCTCCTCCAGTTCATCTTCGAGCCCGGCTTCTCGACGGCGACGACGGTGACGAGCATCTCGGGACGCGGCGTGGGCATGGACGTCGTGAAGACGAACATCGAGTCGATCGGCGGAGCCGTCGACGTGCACAGCCGCTCGGGCCTCGGGACGACGATCCGCGTGCGCGTGCCGCTGACGCTCGCGATCATGCCGGCCCTCGTCATCCGCTGCGAGGGACAGCGGCTCGCGATTCCGCAGGTCGCGGTGAGCGAGCTCGCTCCGCTCCGACCGGACCGGCCCGACGGACGCATCGAGGGACTCGACGGCAACCCCGTGATGCGGGTGCACGGCCGGCTCGTGCCGGTGATCTTTCTCGACGAGCTGCTGGGCCTTCGCGAGCGGTCCGCCCACCGGGAGTTCGGCACCGTCGTGCTCTTGCGCGTCGACGAGCGCGAGTTCGGCCTCGTGATCGACGGGCTCGGAGGGGGCTCGGTCACGGCGACGCGGCGGGCGGCCGAGGACATCGTCTCGCTCACGACGATCGTGGTGAAGCCGCTCGGCGGCCTCCTGTCGCAGATCGGCGTCTATGCCGGGGCGACCGTGCTCGGCGACGGCGACGTGGCGCTCGTGCTCGACCCGCGCGGACTCCTGCGGGCGGCCCACGTGCCCCCACAGCAGGCCGAGGCCCGTCCCGCGGCCGCCGCGAGCGGTGCCGCGTGGATCGAATCGGACCGCTATCTCGTCTGCCGCACCTCCGGCGGCCGCCGCGTGGCGGTGCCGCTCAACGAGGTCACGCGGCTCGAGCATTATCCGGCGAGCCAGCTGCAGCCGGTCGCCGGGCGAAAGGTCATCCGCCGGCACGGCGGGTTCACGCCAGTCGTCGACGTCGACGATCTGCTCGGCGTGCCGGCGGCGCCGACGCCCGAGATGGTGCACCTCGTGATCGTCGGCGACACCGGTCTGGCGGTCCGTCAGATCCTCGACGTGGTCGCGGCCGAATCACCGCTCCACCCGCACCTCTCCATGCCGGGCGTGGTCGGGTCGCTCTCACTGGGCGGCGTCGCCACCGAGGTGCTCGACCTCGCGCCCCCGCTCATGCGATCGATGGCGGTGGCACCATGACCACGGCCGGAGAGACCGCCGCGCTCGACGCGTGCTGCTTCATCGTCGCGGGGCACCACTTCGCCGTGGAATCGGGCTGCGTCGAGGAGATCCTGCGCGGCGGCCGCCCCACGCGCGTGCCGCTCGCACCACCGGAGGTCAGCGGGGTGCTCCATCTGCGCGGCCGGATCGTGCCGGTCATCGACATGCGGCGGCGGCTCCGCCTCACCGCCGACGGCGCAGCCGCGATTCACGTCATCATCCGGGCGGGGGACGAGTGGTACGACCTGCTCGTCGACGACGTGCTGGGCGTGCAGTCCTTCCCCCGCGGCCGCATCGAGGAGCCCGGCGGCGACGGTCTCCACGACCCGCGGGTGGGCGTCGTCGCCGATGACGGCCACCTCGTCCACCTGCTCGACCCCCAGCGCATCGTCCAGCCGCTCTTCCGCCAGCGCACGTCCCCCGTCATCACGCATGGAGCATCGCATGTCGGTTCCGTCGCCTAAACGCCCCTCCATCGCGGGCGGATGGCTCTCGCTGTTCAGCAACCAATTGCTCCTGTCCCTGCTCGCGGTGTCGCTCGTCCCGCTGGCGCTCATGGGGGCGCTGACCTACTGGGCCGCGTCGGCGGCGCTCCGGGCCCAGGCGTTCCGCCAGCTGGAGACGGTCCGCACGATCACCGCCCGTTCGGTCGAGCGGTACTTCGGCACGCTGCAGGAACAGCTCCGCGTGGTGTCGGAGGACCTGATGACGGTCGATGCCCTCGAGCAGTTCACGACCGGCTTCGAGTCGCTTCTCAAGGAGGACGCGACGGATCCCGCCGCCCTGGCCGGGGCACGGCGCGACCTGTCGGCGTTTTACACGACGGAGATCCAGTCGGCGGTGCAGATGCGCGACGCGTCCGTCGGCGACATGGGGGCGCTCGCGACGGCGCTCAGTGACCGCGCCGCGGTCCTCCAGGACCTCTACATCCGCAAGAACCCCAACCCCGTCGGATCGAAGGAGCTGCTCGACGCGGCCACGGACGACTCGGCCTATACGCGGACGCATGCGACGTTCCACCCGCTCTTCCGCAACCTTCGCGCGCGGTACAGCCTGTACGACGTCTTCCTCATCGATGCCACCAACGGCGCCATCGTCTACTCGGTCTGCAAGGAGATCGACTACGGCGTGTCGCTGCGCAACGGCTTCCTGGCGGCGACGAACTTCGGCAAGGCGGTCCAGGAGGTGCTCGGGAGCGGGCGGCGCGACATCGTGGCCTTCGCCCAGTACGAGCACTACCTGCCGTCGGCCATGGCCCCGGCGTGCTTCATCGTGGCGCCGGTCCACAAGGACCGCCAGCTGATCGGCGCGATCGCCTTCCAGATCTCGGTCGAACGGCTCAACGAGATCGTCGGCGAGCGCACCGGCATGGGCGTCACGGGCGAGACCTACGCGATCGGCCCCGACCGGTTGTTCCAGACGAACTCCCGATTCGCCGGCCAGCTGGGTGTCGCGACCACGATCATCAACCCCAAGTTCCGCGTCGACACGGAGCCGGTGCGGGCGTCGCTCGACCAGAACTCCTCCGGCACCGCGATCACCGTCGACTATCGCAACCAGTCCGTGCTCTCGTCCTGGACGCCGATCACGGTGCACCGGGACCCCGCGTCGGCGCGGGGTGCGGTGCGCTGGGCGCTCGTGTCGGAGATGCAGGAGTCGGAGGTCCTGCAGCCGATCGCGTCGCTGAAGAACTACGCGCTCACGATCTTCGGGCTCTCGACCCTGGGCGTGCTGCTCGTCTCGGCCGGCATCGCGCGGCGACTGACCGCCGAGACGCGGCGTCAGGCGTCGCTCATCGACGGGATCGTCCAGAACACGCACACGCTCGCGAGCTCGTCGGAGGAGCTGACCAGCGTCAGCCAGCAGATGAGCGCGGCGGCCGAGGAGACGACGGCCCAGGCGAACCTCGTCTCGGCGGCCGCCGAGCAGGTGAGCGCCAACGCCCGCACCGTCTCGGGATCGATCGAGAACCTCGTCACGAGCATCCACGACATCGCCCGCAACGCACAGGATGCCGCCACCACCGCCCGCCAGGCCGTCACGCTCGCGGGGTCGACGAGCGACACGATGGGGTCGCTCGGTCGATCCAGCCAGGAAATCGGCAAGGTCGTCAACGTGATCACGACGATCGCGGAGCAGACCAACCTCCTCGCCCTCAACGCCACGATCGAGGCGGCGCGGGCCGGCGAGGCCGGCCGTGGATTCACGGTCGTGGCGAACGAGGTCAAGGAGCTCGCCCGCGAGACGGCCAAGGCCACCGACGACATCCGC
>DNLZ01000245.1:576-1242 GCA_003488325.1 Planctomycetaceae bacterium | reverse complement strand
CAGGCGAAGATCGCGGTCGCCGTCGAGGAGCAGTCGGTGACGACGAGCGAGATCAATCGCAACATCGTCGAGGCGACCACGGGCTCGTCGGAGATCGCCGAAAACATCCTCCAGGTGGCCCAGGCGGCCCAGAGCACGGCCGAGGGCGCCGCCAACACGCAGATCTCGTCCCGCGAGCTGGCGCGGATGGCCCAGGATCTGCAGCGTCTCGTGGACGACTATCGCCAGTAGGCCGGTAGGATGACGCCTCGCCCGTCGGGCATGGAGGAAACGGCATGCGAGCGCTCGTGGTGGACGATTCGGGAGCCGGTCGCGGCATCGTGACGCGCGTGCTGCGCGGGCTCGGCTTCGAGTGCGTGGAGGCGGGCGGCGGCGCGGAGGCGCTCGAGGCGATCGCGCGCGAGCCGCGGCCCACGCTGGTGACGGTCACGCGGCAGCTGCCCGGGATGGACGGGCTCGAGCTGACGCGCCGGATTCGGCAGGTGCCGCACGGCCGCGAGACGAAGGTGGTCGTGTTCTCATCCGACGCGGATCCGGCGCGCCAGGACGAGGCCCGGGCCGCCGGTGCGGATGCGTATGTCGTGAAGCCGTTCACCGCCGACTCGCTCGGACGGGCGCTCGCGTCCCTCGGCCTCGTCCAGGCCCCCGCCTCGGCCGCCGCGACGG
>DNLZ01000245.1:0-201 GCA_003488325.1 Planctomycetaceae bacterium | reverse complement strand
TGCTCACCGCGACGCTCGGCGAGGATCCGGGGATCAAGGTGATCGGCACGGCGGTGAACGGGCGGATGGCGGTCGATATCGTGACGACGAGCCCGCCCGATCTCGTGCTGCTCGACGTCGAGATGCCGGTGCTCGACGGCGTGTCGGCGCTGCGCGAGATCCGACGCATCCACAAGCGTCTGCCGGTGATCATGTTCTCGA
>DNLZ01000122.1:3799-4104 GCA_003488325.1 Planctomycetaceae bacterium | reverse complement strand
GCATCCGTCCGCACCCGGAGGCCGGCGGTCGGCCCACGGCTGCGCATGGTGCTGACCTGCGTGTTCGTGCTGCTCGCGCTCCTTGGCGTCAACTCCGGCTACCTCGCCACGATCACCTGCGCCGAGTGGATCACCGGCGAGACCTGGCAGGGCTGGCTGTACCAGTGGATGTTCCTCGGTCACCTCGCGCTCGGGCTGGCCTTCACCGCCCCCTTCGTCATCTTCGCCATCGGCCACGTCGCCGCGACGCGCTCTCGCAAAAACCGCCGCGCCGTGCGCGTGGGCTACGCCCTTCTCGCGGCATC
>DNLZ01000122.1:2748-3460 GCA_003488325.1 Planctomycetaceae bacterium | reverse complement strand
GCCTGCTCGTCGGCCTGCGCACGACCAACACCGCGGCACGCCTCCCGGCCCTCACGCAGGCGATCTACTGGGCACACGTCGCCGTCCCGCTCGTCGCCTGCTGGCTCTACTGGCTGCATCGACTCGCCGGCCCACCCATCCGCTGGCGGGTCGGTCTCGGATACGTCGGCGTCGCGGCCGCCGCCATTTCGGCCCTCGTCGTGCTCCACGCCCAGGACCCGCGGCGCTGGCACGAACGCGGCCCCGAGGAGGGTGCCCGCTACTTCGAGCCCTCGCTCGCCCGCACGACGACCGGCAACTACATCCCCGCCGCCACGCTCATGATGGACGACTACTGCAAGCGGTGCCACGCCGACGCCCACGCCCGGTGGGAGGGAAGCTCGCACCACTTCAGCTCGTTCAACAACGCCTTCTATCTCGCGAGCGTCCGCGAGACCCGTGCCGTGTCGCTCAAGCGCGACGGCGACCTCCAGGCGGCCCGGTGGTGCGCCGGCTGCCACGACCCCGTGCCCTTCTTCAGCGGCGCATTCGACCGCCACGACTTCGACGACATCCGCGACCCGACGGCCCACGCGGGGATCACCTGCACCACCTGCCACGCGATCACCCACGTCAACAGCACCCGCGGCAACGCCGACTACACGATCGAGGAGCCGCTGCACTACCCCTTCGCGGCAAGCGACAACGAGTGGCTGCAGTGGATCAACTCGCA
>DNLZ01000122.1:2127-2362 GCA_003488325.1 Planctomycetaceae bacterium | reverse complement strand
TTCTGCTCGACCTGCCACAAGGTGAGCATTCCCGGCGAACTCAACCACTACAAGGAGTTCCTCCGCGGCCAGAACCACTACGACTCGTTCCTGCTCTCGGGCGTCTCGGGGCACGGTGCCCGAAGCTTCTACTACCCGCCGATGGCGAAGGAGAACTGCAACGCCTGCCACATGCCGCTGCGCGAGGCGGCCGACTTCGGGGCGCGGGTGCGCGACGACACGGGCCGCCTCACGA
>DNLZ01000122.1:0-1730 GCA_003488325.1 Planctomycetaceae bacterium | reverse complement strand
GTTCCTCCGCGATGTCGTGCGGGTGGACATCTTCGGCCTGCGGGACGGCCCGGCGATCGACGCGCCGCTCATCGCCCCGCTGCGACCGCAACTCCCGGCGGTCAGGCCCGGTGGACGGTACGTCCTCGAGTCGGTGATCCGCACGCTGGCGCTGGGCCACCTGTTCACGCAGGGCACGGTCGACTCCAACGAGGTATGGCTCGACGTCGAGGTGGAAAGCGGTGGCACCGTCATCGGCCGTAGCGGCGGCCTCGATGCCTCGGCCGGCAACGCCGTCGATCCGCACGCCCACTTCGTGAACGTCTTCATGCTCGACCGCGAGGGCCGGCGGATCGACCGCCGCAACGTGCAGGACATCTTCACGCCGCTCTACGACCACCAGATTCCGCCGGGATCGGCCTGGACGGTGCACTACGCACTCGACCTGCCGAAGCACCTTGACGCGGACGTCACGATCCGGGTGCGGCTGCAGTACCGGAAGTTCGACACGGGGTTCGTGGATTTTGTCGCGAGGCAGAGGCGACCGGACGACGTCGTGACGCTCGGCGGTGAGATGGGCACGTCGGCCGTCAACACGCTGCCGATCACCACGCTCGCGGAGGACACCATCACGCTGCCGCTGGCGACGGAGTCGGCAGCCGATGCGATCACCGCTGGCGACGCACCGGCGCGTGACATCCCCGAATGGCAGCGGTGGAACGACTACGGGATCGGCATGCTCGTGAAGGGCAAGGCCGAACTGCGGCTCGCCGAGGAGGCGTTCCGGCAGGTCGAGTCACTCGGGCGTTTCGACGGCCCGCTCAATCTGGCCCGCGTGCTGCTCGCCGAGGGTCGCATCGACGAGGCGGCCGACGCGGTCACGCGCGCCGCCGCCCACGACTCCCCGGCCCCTCCGCCATGGACGCTCGCGTGGCTGGCCGGGCAGGTGAGCCGGCAGCAGGGCAACCTCGAGGAGGCCGAGGCGAACTTCCGCAAGGTGCTCGAGGACCGGACGCCCGAGATGCGCGATCGCGGCTTCGACTTCAGCCGCGATTACGAGGTGCGAAACCTGCTCGGCCTCACGCTCTACGACCGCGCCAGTCGTCTCCGCGGCCCAGCCGACGCAGAGGCACGGCGGCAGGTGCTCGGCGCGGCCGCCGCCGAGTTCGAGAAGACGCTCGCCCTCGACTCGGAAAACGTGGTCGCCCACCACAACCTCGCGCTCATCCGGAGTGAACTCGACGACGACGAGGCGGCCGCGGAGCATCGCCGGCTGCACGCACGCTACAAGCGTGACGACAACGCGGCCGACCGCGCCGTCCGCCTCGCGCGCGAGCGGTATCCGGCGGCCGACCATGCGGCGGAGGCGCTCGTGATCTATCCTCTGACGCGGGCGGGTGCGCCCGGCCTCGGCGCGCCCGTGGCGGAGCGGGTCGAGGAGTCGCCGGAGGGAGGTGGCGATCGGACCGAGCCGCGGAGCGCGAGCGTGAGCCTCGTCGCCCCGTGAACGCCGACGGCGTCGGGACGCGACCCGGCCGTCTTCTTCGCGAATGATCGCAGCATGGAACCGTCTCGACAGACCCGCCACGTCGCCGACGCCGGTGACGGGGAACCCGACGACCGCGTGATCGCGGTCGCGCTGCGCCGGTCGTTGCTCGTCGCGGCCGGCCTCGCGCTCGTCGGCGGCGGTATCTGGTCGCTCATGCGCCCGGCGCCTTCCCGGCCGGTGCTCAGCGAATCGCCTCTCGCCC
>DNLZ01000352.1:5066-9087 GCA_003488325.1 Planctomycetaceae bacterium | reverse complement strand
GGCGATATCAGGGTCGCCGCGGTCCGCTCGCAGTGGGGAAACACTCTGGCACGGCAGTTGCTCCCTCGTTTGGGGAGGTATGCTCCGTGCTCGGGTCGAGGGGAATGCATTCCATGCGTCGATCGAATGTGGGGAGGCACGGTGCGATGGGCCCGGGGGCTCTCGTTGGCGGGATCGCATGTGGGGCGCTCGCGATCGCCGTCGGCTGCCTGGGTGTGGACTGCGCGTCGACGGCCGGACCGGTGGCTCCGTCCGCCGGGAGGCACCTCGGCCCCGCTGACATCGGTCGTGCGGTCGTGTCGGCCATCCGGTGCCGCTGCGATCGCCTGGCGGCGGACGTCGTGGCCGCATCGGGACTGTGCGGGGCGGTCTCGGATCGCGATCGTGCGCTCGTCTGGAATGAACCCACCCTCGACGGCGAGCAGGCCTTGTCGCTCGCCGGCAACCGGTTTTCGATCTTCCTGCCCGTGCTGCAGGAACTCGGTCCCGAAGCCGCCAGCCACCTCGGCACCTGCACCGGCATCCTCGATTTCGTGAAGCTCGAGACGATCGATGCGGCCACCGCCCTGGCGCTCGCCGGCACCCACGAAGCGCTGCGGTTTCACGCGATCACCGAGCTTGACGCCGTCACCGCGCGTGGCCTCGCGCGCTCGTCCTGCACCCTCAAGCTCGACGGACTTGCGGATCTCGCGCCGGGCGTGGCGGCGGCGCTCGCGCGGCACCACGGCACGCTCTCCCTCAACGGGCTCGCGGAGATTTCGGCCGAGGAGGCGGACCATCTCGCCGATCATGAGGGTGCGCTGTGTCTCAACGGAGTGCGTCGCCTGTCGGACGCCGCCGCGCGCGCGCTCGCCCGCAGTCGGCATGGGCTCCACCTCAACAGCGTGGAAACGCTCTCCGTGGAGGCCGCCGCCGCCCTCGCGTCACACACGGGCTGGTGCCTGGACTGCAGCGGCCTGGTCTGGCTCGAGCCCGATGCGGTCTGCGCCCTGTCCGCGCACGCCCGATCCGGCCGTGAGATCCTGGTCCGGCTCTCCGGTCTGGCCGACCCGCCGCACGCCGAGGCGACGGCCCGCGAGATCGCGGTGCGCGGGGCCGGCGTCGACGCGGAGTATTGACGTCACCCCGCGGCAACGGCCGGTGCCGCCCCCGCTACACTGCCCGCCGACGGTCCGCCGTCGCGCCGTGGCAGGTCCGCGCCGCGGGCGGCGCCCGACGGAGGTGCGTGCGATGTCCCAGCCCGCGGGCGTGCAAGGCCCGATTTTTCTGAGTGCCACCGATTACGACCTGCCCGCCACCCTGCCGCAGGGGATCGGCAAGTACACGGGTTTCCACGAGATGGCCCGCGGCGGCTCGGCGGTCCTGCGAACGTGCTTCGACCAGATGACGGGACGCACCGTCGTGATGAAATCACTGCTTCCCGACTGCCGGGACGACGCGAAGGAAAACCGGCGGCTCCTGCGGGAGGCGCGGGTGACGGCCCAGTTGCAGCATCCCAATACGGTGCCGGTCTACGAGATCGGCCGCGACGAATCGGTCGGGCTCTACTTCACCATGAAGCGGATCACGGGCGAGAACCTCTTCGAGATTCTCAAGCGGATCGCCCGCGACGTGCCGGAGACCGTCGCCGAGTTTCCGCTGAGACGGCGGGTGGAAATCGTGACCGGCGCCGCCCTCGCCCTCATGTACGCCCATGCCCGCGGCGTCATCCATCGCGACGTGAAGCCCGAGAACATCTGGGTGGGGAATTTCGGCGAGGTGATCCTGCTCGACTGGGGCGTGGCGAAGGTGTGGGGGCAGTCCGATGACCAGCCCCGGCATCCGGCGATGGACCGGGGCGAGTCGTCGTCGCTCCAGGAAATCACGATGGCGGGCGACCGCCCCGGCACGCCGCTCTACATGTCGCCCGAGCAGGTGAACGTCAACCGCGCGACGGTCGACGACCGTTCGGACATCTTCAGCACCGGTGTCGTGCTCTACGAGGCCGCGGCGTTGCGCGAACCGTTTCGCGGACGGTTCATCCAGGAGACGTTCGACAACATCATCCACGACACGCCGCCACCACCCTCCGTCGCGAGCCCCGGCCGTGGCATTCCCGCTGGCCTCGACGAGGTCGTCATGAAGGCCATCAGCAAGCAGCCGGGCGATCGCTACCAGACGATGCGCGAGATGCTCGAGGCTCTCCGAGCGGTCGACTTTCCGGACGGCTGATCGTGGGCTCCTGGTCCACTGATCGTCGGCTGGGACACCACCAGCGCGGGCCCCGCGGCGAAAGGTGGGAGGAAGCCGGAAGCTCCCTCCCACCCGTTCCGCGTTCCCCGTTTCCGAACCGCTGTTTCCGGCCCTGATCCCTGCAATCCGGGCCGTGGACCGTCGGGTGCTCCGACGGGGCGCCGCACCCCGGGGATCCTTCCCCGGGGGAAAGGCTCACTTGCTGGTCGCCTCCTTGACCGTCTTGATGATGGCCGCGGCCACCTTGTACGGGTCGGCGTTCGACGCCGGCCGACGGTCCTCGAGGCGGCCCTTCCAGCCCGCCTCGATCGTGCCGACCGGGATCCGGATCGAGGCACCCCGGTCGGACACGCCGTAGCTGAACTGGTCGATCCGCGCCGTCTCGTGCTTGCCCGTGAGCCGCTGATCGTTGTCGGCACCGTACACGCTGATGTGCCTGTCGATCACGCCGCCGAATCCCTCGCAGATCTTCGTGAACACGGCCTTGTCACCACAGGTGCGCATGAGGCCGTTGGAGAAGTTCGCGTGCATGCCCGATCCATTCCAGTCGACGTGCATGCCGAGCGGCTTGGGATGCAGCTCGATCGAATAGCCGTACTTCTCGCCGATCCGTTCGAGCAGGTAGCGGGCCAGCCAGATCTCGTCACCGGCCCGCTTGGCACCCTTGGCGAAGATCTGGTACTCCCACTGCCCGGCCGCCACCTCGGCGTTGATGCCCTCGACGTTGAGGCCGGCCTCGAGGCAGGCATCGAGGTGCTCCTCCACGCAGGCCCGGCCGTGGGCGTTGTCGGCCCCGACCGAGCAGTAGTAGGGGCCCTGGGGGGCCGGGTAGCCGCCGGCGGGGAAGCCCGGCGGGTTGTTGTTCTTGGTGCACCAGAGGAAGTATTCCTGCTCGAACCCGAACCAGAAGTCCTCGTCGTCGTCGGCGATCGTGGCCCGTCCGTTCGACTCGTGCGGCGTGCCGTCGGCGTTGAGCACCTCGGTCATCACGAGGAAGGCGTTCTTGCGACCCGGATCGGGAAAGATCGCCACCGGCTTGAGCAGGCAGTCGGAGTCGTGCCCGCTGGCCTGCTGGGTGCTCGAACCGTCGAAGGACCACATCGGGCAGTCCTCCAGTTTGCCGCTGAAGTTGTTCTTGATCTGCGTCTTTGACCGCAGGCCCTGGGTGGGCTTGTATCCGTCGAGCCAGATGTACTCGAGCTTGGACTTCGTGCTCATGACTGAAGCGCTTCCTTCCATTCGCTGAGAAAAGGGATGGGAACCGTCCGAGCCTGTCGACCGCAGGACGACGCGACATCGATCTGCACCCACCGGGATCCCCCTGCCAAAGGGAGCGATCGAGGTCGCGACGGATGCAGCCGCCTAGTCGGTGTCTGAATGACTTCAGGCAAACCAGTCCCAATGGAGCAAATTCCGTGCCGATTGGGCAGTCCGAGCAGTTCAGGGGGAATGCAAGGTTTTCGCGAGGATCGCGCGGACGCCCCCGCATCGAAAAGCGGCAGCGCGTTTTTCCCATGCCGCAAAACGCGGCACGCGCACGGGTGTCATGGACGGGACACGGTCGACGCAGCGCCCGCCATCAGAACGTCGGACGGCGGGCCCGAGCGACCGGCGCGTAGTCGCCACCGGCAATGACGACACCGTCGCCGATCGGGCCGACGTAGAGATACGCGGCGGCGGCGACCTCCACGCCATCTGCGCGACGCGCGATCCCCTCGACGCGCTCGAACCGCGGCGCGGGACCGCCGCACTCCTCGTACGCGTCGAGCGCACGCAACCGTGCCGCGTC
>DNLZ01000352.1:0-4650 GCA_003488325.1 Planctomycetaceae bacterium | reverse complement strand
TGCACGAGGGCGTGGGTCGCAGCCGAGGCGAGGCTCGGTCGCAGCGTGCCGTAGACGAACAGAAGGATGGGCGTCGCGAGACCGTGTGGATCGCTCGCCGTCATCGCAGGATCCACCACAGGGCGACCACGAGGCAGACGACGGCGGTCACCGTGATCCACCAGGGCCGCCCACCCGAGCGCCGCTCCTCGTCGAGGATGAAGTGGCCGCAGGCCGGGCAGCGCGGCGTGTCGTCGAAGATCTCATGGCCGCAGGACGGGCAGGCGATCGTCGTCGGGTCGTCGTCCGAGCCGTCGCCATCCGGATCACCGTCGTCCCAGGCATCATCACCCGATTCCTCGTCATCCCACCCGTCGTCATATCCGGGGCCACGACGGTCGTTGGGGGCTGGCATGGCTCGGCTCACGGAGGCGGCGGAGCCACGAGTGTCGCCGGGGACGCGGCTTTTCGCCAGCGTCGGTCGGTGATGGATCGCCAGACCCGGCATGCCGCGCCCCGCTTTGCGACCTATGGTTGCCGCATGGCAGCATCGATCACGCTCGCGCTCATCGTGACCTGGCTCGTCACCGGCACCTGGGTCCTGATCGGGGCCTTCCGTCGGGATGGCCGCCCCTGACGGCGGACGCCCCGTGTGCGGCTCGGATCGCGGCCCCAGGCCGCGCTTTTGTCGTACACTCGGGGGATGGCCGGGCATCGCTCCCTACGCTCGCCTCGCGACACCGCGAGGTTCGTGGAATCGACACCCATGAGGTGGCACGCGTCGCTCCCGCTCGCGCTCGTGCTGGGCGCCGTCGCGACGGCTGCCGAGCCGCAGTTCAATCGGGACGTGCTGCCCGTCCTCGCGGCCAAGTGCCTCGCCTGCCACGGCTTCGACGCCCACTCGAGGGAGGCCGGCCTACGGCTCGACACGGCCGAGGGGGCGACCACGCTTCTGGAATCGGGACGCAGGGCTGTCGTGCCGGGTGATGTCGCGGCCAGCGAACTCGTGCGGCGGATCGCCAGCACCGACGCCGACGAGGTGATGCCGCCGCCCGACTCGGGCAAGGAACTCTCGGCGGCCGAGCGGGATGTGCTGCGCGCGTGGATCGCAGCGGGAGGCCGCTACGAACGGCACTGGGCGTTCGTGCCCCCCGTGGCCGTCGAACCTCCGGAGGAGCGGCTGGGCGGCCATCCCGCGAGCCATCCGATCGATCGGTTCATCGCAGCCCGACTGGCCGAACGTGAGCTGACGCCTTCGCCGGAAGCGCCGCCCGAGATCCTGCTGCGTCGCGTGCACCTCGACCTCACGGGCCTGCCGCCGAGCATCGCCGAGATCGACCGGTACCTCGACGCGCACGCCGTCGATCCCGAGGCGGCCTATCGCGACGCCGTCGAGCGGCTGCTCGCCAGCCCGCACTACGGCGAACGGCTGGCCCGCTGGTGGCTCGACCAGGCGCGGTACGCCGACAGCAACGGCTATTCGATCGACGCGCCACGCGACATGTGGAAGTGGCGTGACTGGGTGATCGATGCCTTCAACCGCGACCTGCCGTTCGATCGGTTCACGATCGAGCAGCTCGCCGGCGATCTGCTGCCCGATGCCGCCATGGCGCACCGGGTGGCCACCGGGTTCCATCGCAACACGCAGATCAACCAGGAGGGCGGGATCGATCGGGAACAGTTCCGCATCGAGAGCGTCTTCGACCGCGTCGCGACGACCGGCGTCGTGTGGCTCGGCCTCTCGATCGGGTGCGCGCAGTGCCACGATCACAAGTTCGATCCCGTCAGTCAGCGCGACTACTACCGGCTCTTCGCCTTCCTGAACAACCAGGACGAGCCGACCATGAAGGTGCCGCCGGCCGGGGAGGATCTCGCGGCCCTCGAGGCGGAGCGATCCGCGGCGCTCGCGGCCGTGCACGCGCACGTGAAGTCCCGCGCGTCCGAGCTGCAGGCCTGGGAGGCGACGCTCGACGCGGACCAGCGGGGAAAGCTCCCGAAGCCGGCCCAGGCTGCCCTCGACATCGGGGAGGCGAAGCGATCCGCCGAGCACCGCCGCACGCTTTTCGCCGCCGGCATCGGCGTCGGCGACACGGCGTTCGAGACGCTGGAGCAGCGCTGGCGCGACCTCGACGCCCGGTGGACCTCGATGCCCACGACGCTCGTCCTCGAGGAACGCCGGGAGCCTCGCCGCACCACGATCCTCGTGCAGGGCGACTTCACCCGCCCCGCGGAAGAAGTGTCGCCGGGCACGCCGGAGGTGCTGCACGCGCTCGCGACGACCGCTCCCACGCCCACGCGGCTCGATCTCGCCCACTGGCTCGTCGATTCCGCCAACCCGCTGACCGCCCGTGTGCTGGTCAATCGCGTCTGGCAGCGGCTCTTCGGCATGGGACTGGTCGAGACCGAGAATGATTTCGGGCTCATGGGATCGCCGCCGTCACACCCGGAGCTGCTCGACTGGCTCGCCGTGGAGTGGATGCGCCGCGGCTGGAGCCTGAAGGACCTGCACCGCCTCCTCGTGACCTCCCGCACCTATCGCCAGTCTTCGGTCGGGACGCCCGCGGCCGCCGCGGCCGACCCTTCCAACCGCCTGCTGGCCCGACAGCGCCGGCTGCGGCTCGAGGCGGAGATCGTGCGCGACGTGGCGCTCGCCGCCAGCGGCCTCCTCGTGCCGACGATCGGCGGGCCGTCGGTCTTTCCGCCCATTCCGGACGGCGCGACATCGCTCGGGCAGATGCGGCGGCCGTGGCAGACGAGCACCGGTCCGGATCGATATCGTCGCGGCCTCTACACCTTCGTCTTCCGGGCGACGCCGCCGCCGGCGCTCGCCGTCTTCGACGCGCCCGAGGGGTTCACCACCTGCACGCGGCGCAACCGGAGCAACACGCCCCTCCAGGCGCTCACGCTGCTCAACGACACGGCGTTCGTCGAGATGGCCGACGCGCTCGCCGCCGTCATCCGAACCGACGGCGTCGTGGCGGCGTTCCGTCGCTGCACGGCGCGGCACCCGGACGACGACGAGGTGGGCGTGCTCTCCGCGCTCGAGCCGATCGAGGCGGCGCGGGTGCTCTTGAACCTCGACGAGACGGTGACGCGGGAGTGACTCGACACTGGTCCGGCCGAGACCAGCCGGACCGCAGCGGGAGGCGGGCGATGGACGACGCGACGTGGCTGCTTCGGGAACGCACGCGGCGGCACTTCTTCGGTGGGTGCGGGATCGGTGTCGGCGCGATGGCCCTCGGCGGGCTGCTCGCGGCCGACCGGGCCGTCGCGGCACCGCCGGAGCCGCTCGCCGTCCGTCCGCCCCATTTTCCCCCGCGCGCCAAGCGGGTGATCTACCTGTTCATGGCGGGCGGTCCCTCGCAGCTCGACCTCTTCGACTGGAAGCCGGAACTCGCGAAGCGCGACGGCCAGCCGATCCCGGCACGTTTCATCGAAGGGAAGCGGTTCGCCTTCATGGATTCGAGCCATCGCGTCGACCTGCTCGCGTCGAAGCGGTCGTTCGCCCGGCACGGCGAGAGCGGCGCGTGGGTGGGCGACCTTCTGCCGCACATCGGCGGGGTCGCCGACCGGCTCTGCTTCGTGAAGACGTGCGCCACCGACCTGTTCAATCACGCGCCCGCGAAGCTCTTCATGAACACGGGCACCGGCCAGTTCGGCCGGCCCAGCATGGGCGCGTGGGTGACGTACGGGCTCGGGAGCGAGTGCGCCGACCTGCCGGGCTTCGTCGTGCTGCAGAGCGGGCCGCGCGGGCCGCGGGGCGGGGCCGTGCTGTGGGGAAGCGGCAGCCTGCCGAGCGCGTACCAGGGGGTGCCGCTGCGGAACACCGGCGACCCGATCCTCAATCTCTCTCCGCCTGCCGGCATCACGCCCGTCTCACAGCGGCGGGTGATCGACGCCGTCTCGAGGCTCAATCGGCATCGGCTCGAGGCCACCGGCGATGCGGAGATCGCGACGCGGATCGCCGGCTACGAGATGGCGTTTCGCATGCAGTCGAGCGCCCCCGAACTCATGGACATCGCCGGTGAATCGGCCGAGACGCTCGCTCTCTACGGCATCCGCGAGCCCGGCGAGGCGACCTACGCCCGCAACTGCCTGCTCGCGCGGCGGCTCGTCGAGCGCGGCGCGCGGTTCGTGCAGCTCTACCACACCAACTGGGACCATCACGGCGGGCCGACCGAGAACCTCGAGACGCACCTCCCGCAGGTCTGCGGCGAGATCGATCGCGCGAGCGCCGCGCTGGTCCTCGACCTCGAGCGGCGCGGCCTGCTCGACGAGACGATCGTGGTCTGGGGCGGCGAGTTCGGTCGCACGCCGATGGGGGAGAAGCGGGAGAGCACGGGCCGCAACCATCACATCGACGCCTTCACGATGTGGTTCGCGGGCGGCGGCTTCCGGCCCGGGCTCACGCACGGTGAGACCGACGAATTCGGCTTCGGCGCGGTGGACCGCCCGACCCACGTGCGCGACATCCACGCCACGCTGCTCCACCAGCTGGGGCTCGACCACGAGCGGCTTTCGGTCCGCTTCCAGGGACTCGACGAGAAGCTCACCGGCGTGAAGCCCGCACGGGTCGTCACCGAGATCCTCGCCTAGCACGCATCTGAGATACGTGTGTCGCCGGCTCGGGGGCGGCGACAGGATCTCTCCCACCGCTCCGACGGCGGATTG
>DNLZ01000047.1:5059-5462 GCA_003488325.1 Planctomycetaceae bacterium | reverse complement strand
CCGATGAGGGAGTCGCTGCAACCGGAGTTGGGGCGGCAGCACCCTGCGGCGCGACGCCTGCCGCCGGCGGCTTGGCTGTTTGCGAGCAGCCGACAACGCCGATGCTCAGGACGGCAAGAGCGATGGCGTGAGCGACCCGGGACGACGTCATGAAAAACTCCAGCTTCGCGTGGTTCGTGCACCGCAGGCAGGTGCGATCCGTTGTCGCCGCCCACGACCCCCCGGAGTATACTCGGCAGGCCCGATTTCAAGGACGGGAGCACGGCCTGGGGACGGATGATCACGCCGAGGTTGAATCGCAACGGCTATCGTCTCACCCGGTCGATCGACGGGCTCCGTCCCAGGTCGCGACCCCAGTGTTCAAGCGGAGTTTTGGCATGGCCTCGTTGACTCGCTCGCCTGA
>DNLZ01000047.1:4173-4645 GCA_003488325.1 Planctomycetaceae bacterium | reverse complement strand
GCGCGCGCCCAGTGGGGAGGCGGCTGGGGTTTCAACCGTGGCGGCTATGCCTCCACGGCAGGACAGGCAGCGGCCTACGGCATGTCCGAGGTCCTCCGGGCGCAGGGCTACCAGAATCTGCAGAACTCGGAAGCGGCGAAAAACTGGGAGGAGGCCAAGACACTCGAGATGCAAAACCGTCTCCGGTGGACCGAGACCTACTTCGACATGCGGAAGGTCAACCGGGAGGCGCGGGCGGCCGAACGCGGCCCGCCCGTCACCCAGGAGCAGGCGATCCGCTGGGCGAAGATGGCCGCGCCCGCACGCCTGAAGACGACCGACCTCGACCCGGTGACCGGCCACATCAACTACCCGCTGCTGCTCACGCAGGACATCTATTCGCCGTATCGTGATCGACTCGACTCGCTGTTCTCGGAGCGGGCGGCGTCGGGAGGCAGCCTCCGCTACGAACAGTTCCAGGACATCCAGAAGA
>DNLZ01000047.1:0-3782 GCA_003488325.1 Planctomycetaceae bacterium | reverse complement strand
CTCAACAGCCTCGCCAACGAGGCGCGTCAGCCGGCGGGCTGACGCGAGGGTGCATCGCCGCTCCCGCCGTGGAATTCGTGCTCGTGCCGTCCCAAGGTGCGAATCCCCCGCAGCAATGGCAGGGCGACGAGTCGAAGCAGGGCCGAGGCGGTGAACACGGCGAAATACGCGGAACGATCCTCGCCGAACCAGACGAGGATCGTTCCCCCGCATGCGGCGCCGGATACCGTGGCGACCGCGAGGCCGAGGTTGTAGATGGTCACCACGCCGGTGCGTTCGCGGTCCCCGACCGCCTCGAAGAGCAGGAGCGCGACGGCCAGGTCGTAGGCGGCCCAGCAGGTGCCCGCGACGACCTGCACCACCACGAGGTACGGCACCTGCGCCGACACCACCCAGAGAAGCGACAGGGGCGTGATGGCGACCGTCGCGATCCACAGCAGTCTCGCGGGACCGACGCGGGAGGCGAGCCGACCCAGCGCGGGCATCGCGAGCGCCTTCGCCAGGAAGCTCACGGCCACGACGAGCATGAACGGGCCGTAGGAGAAGCCCCTGTCCCGCAGCATGTAGGGGACGAAGTACGGCGCAGCGATCTGCGCGCCGAAGACGTAGCAGCAGAGAAACACGACCAGCCGACCCGACGGGCGGGTCGCAAGGGCCTCGAGATCGGCGCGGCGGGGCCACCGCCACGGCCCCCGCGCGGGACGCTGCGTCCGGCCGGTCGGCGGCAGGGGCTCGCTGCACGCGGCGAGGAGCGCCGTGGACGCCAGACGGGACGCACTCGCGATCGCGAACAGCACGGCGAACGTGGCGAGGGCGGCACCGGCCGTTTCACCGAACTGCAGCAGGAGCCCTCCGCCCACGAAGCCGGCGAAGATGCCGAACTGACCGAGACGGTTGCGTTGGGCGACGTACGCGGTGCGCACGGACGCGGGCACGACCGTCGCCATCCACGCGTTCCACGCGGGCACGCCCGCCATGCCCGCGGACCAGTACACGCTCGCGGCGAGGAGCAACTGCCACACCGCGGCACGCCCCTGCACCGCCCACCACGCCAGGGGCAGGAAGCTCGCTGCCTGGAGCAGCGTGCAGGCGACCACCCAGCCGCGATTCGTCCCGAGGCTGGTCACCGCAGCCGGTGTCACGAGCTGGAGGACGGCGCCGATCAACAGCGGCACCGTGGCCAGCGTCCCCGCGGCGACGGGGCCCTGTCCGAGGGCGATCGCGAAGGCCGGGATGTAGGTCTCCCCGAAGCCGACCATCAGGCTGTAGGCGACGGCGTCCGCCGTCGACACCCACAGGTCGCGTCTGAGCCTTGCGGTAGGGGCGACGGCGGGGAGTCGGTCGGGAGTCAAGGAGGGCGACCGGGACTGGTCGACGGCACCGACCACGCCGAGCACATCCATGCCGGTCGGCGATCGCGCGCATGTCTATACTGCCGCACCGAGTGTAGCAGCGCGTGAACGGCACGACTTTGTCCCGGCGGAGGCGATGATGAAGGCACTGGTGACGGGAGCGACGGGGTTCGTCGGACCGCGGCTGCTGAGGCTCCTCGATGCGCCCGTCGTCCTGTCTCGTGACCCGGAGCGGGCCCGTGCCTCGCTCGGCCACCGCGTCGGCCGTGTCGTGCGCTGGAACCCGGCCGAGGGTCCACCACCGCCCGAGGCGTTCGACGGGATCGATGCCGTCTTCCATCTCGCCGGCGAGTCGGTCTCGGCGGGCCGATGGACCGCCGCGCAGAAGGCGAGGATCCGGGACAGTCGCGTGGTCGGCACCCGGCATCTCGTGCAGGGCATCGCTCAGGCCGAACGGAAGCCCGAAGTGCTCGTCTCGGCATCCGCCGTCGGATACTACGGCGACCGTGGAGACGAGGAACTCACCGAGTCGGCGCCACCGGCGGACGACTTCTTGGGGCGTGTCTGCGTCGAGTGGGAACAGGAGGCGCTCGCGGCATCCGGACTCGGCGTGCGCGTCGTCACCGCCCGGACCGGCATCGTGCTCGGCGCCGGTGGCGGAGCGCTCGGGAAGATGCTCACTCCCTTCCGGCTCGGTGCAGGCGGCCCGCTCGGCAACGGTCGGCAATGGATGCCGTGGATTCACGTCGCCGATCTTGCGCGGCTCTACGTCCACTCGGCCGAGCATCGCCAGCCGACGATCAGCGGACCCGTCAACGCCGTCGCTCCGAATCCCGTTCGGAACAGCGAGTTCACGAAGGCGCTCGGGCGGGCCGTCCACCGGCCCGCGTTCATGCCCGCGCCCTACCTCGGTCTGCGACTCGTCTTCGGCGAGTTCGCGCAGGTGCTCTTCGCGTCGCAGCGCGTGATTCCACGGGTCGCGCTCGAGACCGGATTCATCTTCCAGTTCCCGGACATCGACGGCGCCCTGCGCGAGATCCTCTCGACGGCGGCGTGACCATCCGGGAAACCACCCGCGCCCGGAAACAAAACCCGGCTCGCGAGGCTCGAGGAGCAGTCGGCTCAGTCTTCCGCCTCCCGAGCCGCTCGCCGGATGCGGTCGCGGACCGCGAGCCAGGGCTCGTCGGACGGCGGGAGATCGACCACGAGGCGGTCGAGGGCGCGGCGGTCGAGCGCGTGGAGTGTCGCGAAGAGGGCCCGGGCGAAGCCGTCCGGGTCAGGGTCGGCGGGCACGACGATCAGACTGTCGTTCGCCGCCGCCAGCGCCCGGGTGACCGGATCGGCTGCGCGGAATGTGAGCCACCCGACCCGCAGGCCCTGCCGCAGGAGGTCGGCCACACGCGCGGGCGGATCGCCCGGCGCCTCGAGCCGCGTCCGCGGTGCGTAGTGCCGCGCGCCGGTGCCCGGCGATCGCGTCGTGCCCTCCTCAACCGCGTGCGAGCGATCGACGACAGCCCCGCCGAGGGCGGCCTCGATGCACGATCGCGACAGCGGCCCCGGCCGGAGAATGCGCGGCGGCACGGTCGTGCAGTCGACGACGGTCGACTCGATGCCGTGGCGGCAGGGCCCGGCATCGAGAATCAAGTCGACGCGATGACCCAGGCCTTCGAGCACGTGATGGGCCGTGGTCGGACTCACCGCTTCGGACCGGTTGGCGCTCGGTGCGGCCAGCGGCCGCCCGGCTCGTTCGATCAGCAGGCGGGTCAGCGGGAGTCCCGGACAGCGGACTGCCACAGTCGATCCGCCCGCGGTGACGATGTCGGGAACGACGCGCGACCGTGGAACGACGACCGTGACCGGACCGGGCCAGAGTGCCTCGGCGATCCGCGCCGCCGGCTCGGGCCAGGATGCCGCCAAGGAGCGGGCCATCACGGCGTCCGCCACGTGCACGATGAGCGGATTGGACGCCGGTCTTCCCTTGGCCCGAAAGATCGCCTCGACCGCGTCGGCGTCGAGCGCATCGGCCGCGAGTCCGTAGACCGTCTCGGTCGGGATCGCCACCAGGCCGCCCCCCCGGATCACCTCGGCGGCGCGGTCGAGCACCGCGAGCGTGGACGGCGGCACGGGCCGGCCCTCGGGCCACTCGATCCTCGGCATGTCGGGAAGCCGCCGCGCCATGCGCACAGGTTGCAACGCCGACCGGCCCGGAGCAAGATCGGCGGTGGGCCGCGGCCGCCGCGATGAGCCGACTCCGGTCGCCTCGCCGGTCGACTCGCCTCTTCCTGACTCCGGGAACGACCGCGTGGCTGAATCGTCTGGTGCCGCCGCCCGCTCCGATGCGTTGCCGCTCGTCGGCGTGGTGATGGGAAGCCGGTCCGACTGGGCCACGCTCGAACGCGCGGCCAGCCTGCTCGACCAGTTCGGGGTGCC
>DNLZ01000045.1:659-2511 GCA_003488325.1 Planctomycetaceae bacterium | reverse complement strand
GTGACGATGTTCCTGCTGGTCATGCTCGGGGCGATGTTCCTCAAGGGCTACGGCGAGGTGGTGGGCCTCGCGACGGTGCTCGTGATCGCGTTCCTCGGACTCTCGTTCATCGTCGTCGTCGCGGGGCTCGTCTACCTCGTCGGCCACCCCTCCCTGCTGCCCCACTGGATCGGCGAGATCACCTCGGGCCGCTACCACCTCGAGCACGCACCGCTCGCCGGCAGCGGTCCCCTCGTCGCGCTCGGCATCTCGCTGCTCGTGTTCCCGAAGCTCGCCCTCGGGCTTTCGGGCTTCGAGACCGGCGTGCTGCACATCCACCTCGTGAAGGGCACCGATGCCGACCCCAACGACGCGGCCGCGCGGGTCGCCAACACGCGGAAGCTGCTGCTCGTCGCGGCGCTCATCATGTCCTTCTTCCTGATCGGCTCCTCGCTCGTGACCGGCACCGACACGTTGATTCCGGCGGATGAATTGCGGCTGGAGCCGGTCAAGGGGAAGGCCATGGACCGGGCGCTCGCGTATCTCGCGCATGGCGAGAGCCCGTATCCGATCTGTCCGCTCTTCGGTCGGGCGTTCGGCACCGCGTATGACGTGAGCACGATCCTCATCCTCTGGTTTGCCGGCGCGTCGGCCATGGGGGGGCTCCTCAACATGGTGCCCCGCTACCTGCCGCGCTACGGCATGGCCCCCGAGTGGGCGGGCGCCTACCGGCCGCTCGTGATCGCCTTCACGGTGATCAACCTCCTCGTGACGCTCGCGTTCCGGGCCGACGTGTCGGCCCAGGGGGGGGCGTACGCCACCGGCGTCCTCGTGCTGATGACGAGCGCCTGCATCGCGTCATTCATCCACGAGATGCGTCGCTCCCCCGAGCCCCACCACGGTCTCGCCCTGCAGGCGCAGCGGGCGGGGTTCGGGCTGATCACGCTCGTCTTCGTCTACACGACGATCGCCAACATCATGGAGCGGCCGGACGGCATCATCATCGCGTCGATCTTCATCGTCTGCGTGATGGCGATCTCGTTCACGTCGCGGGCCTGGCGCAGCGACGAGCTGCGGCTCAAGGAGTTTCGCTTCGCCGATGACGCGGAGCGGATGCTCTGGACGGACATCGTCCACGAGGGGGCCTTTCGCGTGCTCGTGCCGCACCGCCCCGGGAGCCGGTCGCTCGCCGACAAGGAGGCGGAAATCCGCCGCAAGCACCGGATTCCCGAGAACGTGCCGATCGTGTTCCTGGAGGTTCACTACGGCGACGTGAGCGAGTTCCAGAACGCCCCCATCATCTCGGCCCGCCAGGAAGGCAGCCGATTCGTGATCGTGGCGAAGGACGTCGTCTCCGTATCGCACACCATCGCCCAGGTGGCGATGGAGATGACGAAGGGCGGCGCGCCGCTCGACATCATCTTCGGCTGGAGCAAGGGGGGCAGCCTCAAGCTCGCGCTCGACTACGTGCTCTTCGGGCAGGGTGACATTCCGAACCGGGTCGTGGACCTGCTCGACAAGGCGATCACCGACGTCTCACGGCGGCCCACCGTGATCGTCGGCTGACGGGGAGACATGCCGCGATGGATGCCATCAGGACGATCGTCGACATCTTTCTGCACCTCCAGGATCATCTCGCGACCGTGCTCGACGCGTGGGGCCCGTGGACCTACGCCCTGCTCTTCCTGATCATCCTGTGCGAGACCGGCCTCGTCGTCACGCCCTTCCTGCCGGGTGATTCCCTGCTCTTCGCCGCCGGCGCGATGACCGCCCTCTACCCCGACAAGCTCGGCATCCTCACGCTCGTCGTCCTGCTGACCGTCGCCGCCATCCTGGGCGACACGCTCAACTACGCGATCGGCCGCTGGATCGG
>DNLZ01000045.1:0-268 GCA_003488325.1 Planctomycetaceae bacterium | reverse complement strand
GGCAAGACGATCGTGCTCGCGCGGTTCGTCCCCATCATCCGGACATTCGCGCCGTTCGTGGCGGGCGTGGGGCGCATGCACTATCCGCAGTTCCTCTGGTTCAACGTCGTCGGTGGGATCGCGTGGGTGGCGATCTGCACCCTGGCCGGCTACTTCTTCGGCAACGTCCCTGTGGTCAAGGAGCACTTCGAGCTGGTGGTCGTCGGGATCGTGGTCGTCTCGGTGCTGCCGGTCGCCTGGGAGGTGTGGTCGGCCCGGCGGAGGCGTT
>DNLZ01000209.1 GCA_003488325.1 Planctomycetaceae bacterium | reverse complement strand
GAATCGGGGCGACACGATTTGAACGTGCGACCTCTACGTCCCGAACGTAGCGCTCTAGCCAGGCTGAGCTACGCCCCGAAGTGACGTGGATGAGCCGCGTGAGGCATGGGCCCGAGCAGGTCGGGAAGCCCCGGCGGTGGTCCACATCGTGGGAGACCGGAAGACTACACCCGGAGCGGTTCAGGGACAACGCCAGCGGCACGTCGATAGGGCCGACGTGTCGCGAGGCCTCACTTCTCCACGGAAACGCACACCAGTTCGACGTCATTGCGGGCGAAGACGCTTCGCCCCGCGAAGGCCGGGTGACTCCACACGACCTCGCGGCCGAAGCACTCGTTCGTGGGCTCGAGCAGCCGCATCCGACCGAATTCCTCGTACTTCTCCGGCGTCAGCCGCGCGACGATCAGGTCGCCCGTCTCCGCGAAAATCCACGTCCGTGCCGGCGGCTTCGCCTCGCCTCGGCCGGTGCCTCCCGCCGGTTCATGCCGCACGAGGAAGGCCGTTCCGTGTCGCCCTCGACGATCCCCCATCGTTGCCGCCCCCGTTTCCCACAGCCTCCGGCCGGTCGTCACGTCGGCAGCCGTCAGGTACCCCGTCTCACAGTCACACCCGTAGAGCGTGTCACCGGCCACGTACGGCGTGCTGTTGGCGCAGTACATCGCCTCCTTGGGCTTCCCACGCCACAGAATCTCCGCGCCCGGGCCGCGCTCGGCGAGTCGGTAGAGCGCGCCGACCTGGCCGATGCCGCTCGCGAACAGGATGCGACCGAGGCTCGTGTCGGCCACCTGCGGTGCCATGATCGACATGCCGTACGACGGCTTGAGCGGCTGCGACCAGAAGAGGCGGCCGGTGGCCACGTCGAGAGAATTGAGCTTGTCCGCATCCCAGATGACGAGCTGCCGCTGACCGCCACTCTCGATCATCGTCGGCGGGCAGTACCCGCTCTCGCTCGCGGTGATCGCCCGCCACGCCTCGCGACCCGAATGGCGGTCGAATGCCACGGCGACGCTGCCCGGCCCTCCGACGAGGCAGACGAGCAGATCACCCTCGACGAGTGGGTGGCCGCAAAACCCCCAGATGGGTGTCGGGGCCCCATAGTCCGCCCGCAGATCCTTTTTCCAGATGACGGCGCCGGTCGTGGCGTCGAGACACGTGAGATGCCCTTCGGCACCGAGCGTGTACACCTTGCCATCGGCGACCGTCGGAGTGCAGCGGGGGCCGGCGGCGTAGGAGATCGAGTAGGGGCAGTCGTACTCGTGCTTCCACACGATCTCGCCCGTCGCCGCGTCGATGCACAGCACGCGCTCGTTCCCCGCGAGCGTCGAGCGGCCACCGGGATCGTTGGCGAGCGTGCCCTCGCGACGATCGTAGTCCATGAGGTAGACGCGGCCGTTCGCCACGGCAGGACCGGCATACCCGGCCTTCACCGCGATCCGCCAACGCAGTGGCAGGCCACCCGCCGGAATCGCCTCGACGACGTCGGCCTCGCGCCACACGCCGTCACGACGGGGGCCCATCCACTGCGGCCAGTCATCCGCGCGCAGCCGTGACGCGCCGGGCAGGCAGGACGCGAGGACGATGCCGATGACGAGCGATCGGGAATGCATGCAGCGATCTCCGCAGGATGCCCGCACGGCGCGATGCCGCCGCGGGGTGGGAGCCGCATTCTACGCCTGCGCGAGGGCGGCCGCGGCGGCGAGCGGCGGCAGGGCCTGCCCCACGTCGATGCCGTCCGGTCGCCAGTCGATGATCTCCATCTCGGCGGTGCGCCGGCCGCGGTACTCGTTGATCTTCGGCTTGAAGGCGACGTGGAACGGCCGGCCGGGCGGCGGCAGGTGCGGCAGCCAGTCCGCGCCACCGAATGCCACGCCGCGGATCTGCGTGCCGTTCTGCACGAGCCGCATGGCGAGGTGTCGAGCGCCGCTGCCGATCACGCGCGGTGGCTCGGCGAGCGTGACGCTCGATGCGCAGAGCACCGGCCGTCGATTGGACTGTCCGAAGGGCGCCAGTCGCTCGATCTGTTCCACGGCATCGAGCGTCACTCCTGCGAGCGTCGTCTCTCCATCGAGCACGATCTCGGCGCGCCTGAGCGAGTCGGGCAGCCGGCGATCCACCTCGGCCCGAAACGCCTCACGAAACGCCTCGATGGCACCGTCCTCGATCCGTAACCCTGCGGCCGCCGCATGGCCGCCGCAGGTCACCAGATGCTCCCGGCAGGCGTGCAGGGCGGCATGCACGTCGAACCCCGGCACGCTGCGCACGCTGCCCGTCGCGGGGCGCGTGCCGAGCGGATCCTGGGCGATCATCACGACCGGCCGGTGCCAGCGCTCCGCGAGTCGGCCGGCGACGATTCCGATCACGCCCGCCTGCCAGCCGCGATCGGCGAGCACCAGCGCGGCGTCGGTGTCCGGCTCGAACCGCTCGATCGCCTGCTTCGTGGCCGCGAGCGTGATGCTCCTCTCGGCCGTCTCGCGCTGGGCATTGAGCTCGTGGAGGAAGTCGGCCAGTGCGACGGCGCGGGCAGGGTCGGCGGTGGTCAGCAGTTCGACGCCACGCGCCGCATGGCCCATGCGGCCGGCGGCGTTGAGTCGCGGGGCGAGCCGGAACGCGACATCTTCGCTCTCGAGTCGCGAGCGGTCGGCGAGGCCGGCGAGCTCGACGAGTCGCGTCAGTCCGGCACCGCCCCGTTGCCGCAGGCTGTCGAGGCCGTGTCGCACGAGGAGCCGATTCTCGCCGAGCAACGGCACGACGTCGGCGACCGTGCCGAGGGCTGCCAGCCCGATCGAGCGCAACAGCATCTCGCGAAGCCGCGGGGTCACCTGCCGCCCGCCACTCGCCCGCGTCGCGATCGCCCACGCCAGCTTGAAGGCCACGCCGGCACCGCACAGTTCCCCGAAGGGCGCCGATCGGCCCGGCAGCAGCGGGTGCACGAGCACGTCGGCCGCCGGCAACCGGTCGCCGAAGGCGTGATGGTCGGTGACGATGAGTTCCAGCCCGAGCTCGCGGGCACGGTCGGCCTCGGCGACGCTGGCGATGCCACAGTCCACCGTGACGACGAGATCGGCGCCATCGGCGCGCAGCTTCTCGAGGGCGGAGGAGTTGAGCCCGTAGCCCTCCTCGAGACGATCCGGCACGTACCAACTCGGCGTGTGCGCGGCGTCGTCCGAGAGGGAGTCGAGGCAGCCCACGAGGATGGCCGTCGCGCACATCCCATCGGCGTCGTAGTCGCCGTACACCACCACCCTGCGGCCGGCACGGACCGCGGCGAGGATCCGATCGGCAGCCTCGGAGACGCCCGGCAGCGTCTCGGGCTCGTGGAGATCGGAGAGCGTGCCCGAGAGGAAGGTCTGCACGTGCTCGGCATCGTCGATGCCGCGGGCGACCAGCAGCGAGGCGACGAGCGGTGGCACGCCTGCCCGGCGCTCGAGTGCCGCGACGACGGCACGGTCGTGGGGACGGACGTGCCAGCGCTTGGGCACGATGGACTCCCTTCCTGGCCTGGATGACCACCGTCCGCCGTGCGGCCGTGGCTCGTGGTCGCTTCCGCCGCGACGCCGGCAGTCTACACGACGCCGGCTGCCGTGCACCCGAGGGGATCGACGGCTCGCAGCGCGGGCGTCGCGATGCGGCCGATGCCCGCTATATATATGGTCCCGGTTTCCGATCCTTCCGAGGAGCAGTCCCGTGTCCACCGCCGACGTCGTCCTGCCGCTCCTGCCATCCAAGCCCACGCGCGAGGACGTTCCGCAGGACCGCGTGCTCTGCGAGTTCTGCACCGCGAAGTGCTGCAACTACTTCGCCCTGCCGCTTGAGACGCCGACCACCCGCGAGGAGTTCGATTACATCCGCTGGTTCCTGCTGCACGATCATGCCACCGTCTTCACCGAGGAGGGGGACTGGTACATGTGCGTCCACACCACGTGCAAGCACCTGCGGGCCGACCATCGGTGCGGCATCTACGAGACGCGTCCCGACATCTGTCGGGCCTACACCACCGACGAGTGCGAGTACGAGGACGACTGGGTGTACGACCAGTACTTCGAGACGCCGGAGCAGGTGGTGGAATACATGGACGCGGTGCTCGGGCCGGATGGCGAGCGGATCGGCGACGGCCGTCGCCGGAAGAGCCGCGGCAGGTCGATTCGTGGCCCGAAGCCGGCACTGCTCCCCATTCTCTGAGCGTCGAGCCCGCGGTCG
>DNLZ01000264.1:5057-7281 GCA_003488325.1 Planctomycetaceae bacterium | reverse complement strand
GGGCGCGAAAGCCGCTGCGTCCCCGCCGCCCGCTGCCGATGCCGCGGCGCCGCAGGCGACGGATGGAACCGCGGCGCCCGCAGGCGCCCCGACGACGAAAGAGGCGCTCCCCGAGCCTGTGAAGACGCCGGACCAGCCAAGGCCGCCTGCCGACGCGTGGGAGGCCCTCGACCGCTTCGCCGATCGGAGGCATCGCAACGCATCCGACCGACCGAAGACCGTCTTCTCCGCCGGCCCGGCGCCGGTCGTCGTCGATTTCTCACCCCACATCTGGTCACGCCTCTTCTCGCTGGTCGCATCTGCGGATTCGCGACGCCGGGGCACTGGGCCGCTCGCGGAGAGGGCCGAGGTGGCCTTCCAGAAACTCGGCGAGGATCTGGCCGCGCTCTGGGGCGCGTGGTCGACCGGTTCCAGCGCGACGGCCGTGCGGGCGGCGACCACGCCGACGATCAAACTGCAGGCGGCGCTCGAGCGGGTGGAGGACGACGCCTTCGCGTCGCGGTGGGCCGCGGCTCCGGCCAGTTTCACGCGGGCGCTCGCGGCGCGGAACGACGCCATCGTGGTGCTCCGATCGATCATCGACGTGAGTGGCAAAATCAGCGGCGGCGCCGCGGCACCCCCGATCGATCCGGCTCGTATCGCGACACTGCTCGACAAGGTCAACGTGCTGACGTCGCTGATCCGCCGTACGTCGCAGACGGACGCGGCGACCGGAGCGGTCGGGCTCGATCCACTCTCATCCGCGACGCGGAGCCTGGTCTCCGAGACGCTCGTCGCGACGGAATTGCTGCGCGGGGTGATTCGCTCACTGGTGCCTGACCAGGGCACGCGGAGTGAAAGTCGCGGGTTCGAGGGCTGGGTCGCGGCGCTCGCGAGCCCGGCGATCGGAAGCGACGTGCGCACCCGCATCCGACAGCGGCTGCAGGGGCTCCACGAGGCACGGTCGGCGGCGACTGCGGTCAGTCCGGCTGAAGGCGGCCGTGATCCGTTCGACGGCCTGCCCCAGGCTGCCGGGCCGTTGCCCGTCGTCGTCGAACTCGACGAGGCGATCGATCGCACGAACCTGGAGTTCATCGCCGGACGCGTCCTCGCGATCGCCGGGCTCGCGGAGGCGAGCGTCGGGATGGATGCCAGCGGTTTCGCGGATGCGCCGGATTACAGGAGCATCACGGGCCACATCGCCGCGATTCGTCGTGCCGCCGCCGTCCTGCCTCAGACCGCTCCCGACCGCAAGGAGGCGATCGCGCAGATCGTCGCGCTGGGCGGGCTCGTCGCGCATTTGGAGGCGAGGGTCGCGGACGTCCTCGGCGCCCTCCGCAACAAGGACGGCACGCCGAGCAACACCCTCGACGACGTGGGTGCGAGCCTGCTCCGCGTCCTCGACTCCCGAGACGTCGCTACCATCGACCGACCGATCGTGGCGGGCATGCCCGACTGGACGCCCCGCACGACGACGATGCTGGCGTTCGACGTGCGCGGGGAGGCGCGGCGGCTCTCGCTCACCACGCCACTCGAAGGGCGAATCGTGGTGCCCGGCAACGACCCCCCGCCGCCCGATGCCACGGTGCGACTGAGCTTCGACCCTGCCGACATCCGCGTCGTCATCGACGGCGATCGGGAGGCTCGACCGGGCGAGCCGGTGCCCGCGAGGAACCTTCCCTTCGCAGGTCCCACGCTTGGCCTGCGCATCCTCGCCAACCGGGGTCGCACGGCGAACGAGCGACCGACGATCGTGCTGGGCATCTCGGTCGAGTCGGCGACCCTGTCGGCGATCAAGGACGTCGATCTCGAACTCCCGGCACGCCGCGACATCGCGCTCGGCGTGCGCCGCGTGCCACGCGAGCCCGGCATGGATGCGTCGCGGTATCGCTTTGCCATGCGCGCGGACCCCCCGAACCGGCCGGCCGGCCGCGAGACTTCGGCGGAGCGGTTCGAGGTCGATCTGGTCGCGGTGCCCGGCGCCTCCACGGCATGGGAGGTGGCGATCGAGAACCGGGCCGACATCGCCCGGACGTTCACGGCGCGTCTCTTCTCGCTGCCCGTGCTGGATCCGATCAACTCGCAGTCGGGACGCACCCGCGCCTCCGTCTGGTCCGACTTCTGCGACGCCTTCGAGGCCGGATCCGTGCTCCCCGAACCTGTCGCCACGATCGAAAAACTTTCGCTCGCCGCCCAGTCGGACCCGACCGTCGTCTCCTTCCCACCACCGGCACCGAAAGCCGAA
>DNLZ01000264.1:0-4628 GCA_003488325.1 Planctomycetaceae bacterium | reverse complement strand
CGCGCGTTCTTCGTCCGGCTCAAGCTCTCCGTGGAGCACCCGCGGCAACGCCTGCGCGCCTCGGCGACGTGGAGTCGGGACGAACGCGTCGTCTCCGTGCGCCTCGAGCCCGCGGCGGCCTCCGGCGTGGAGGGACTGCCGCCCGAGGGACTGCGCGTCGCGCTCGAGCCCTTGCCCTCGGCTCCGCTGACCGCACCGCAGCCGCTCGGCGTGCGGCGCGGGGCGACGGTGCTCACCCGCTCCCGCCCCACCGACGTGCTGACGGCGACGTGGCAGGGCTCGGACGCCGATGCCCGCGCATGGCTGGCCGTGTCGGTCAACGGCTATCCACGGGCCTTCGTCTTCATCGTCGATTGCAGTGCCGCAGCCGACGGGATCGCGCAGGAGCCGCAGGATGACTTCCGCGCGATCACCTTCGGCGGACCACGGCCCGCGGTGCCCCCCGCGATCAAGGCGCCGGCCGACGCGATTCCGATCACGCTCCTCGTCGATGCCCCACCCGACAGCGCGCCTCCCGGAGACGGCGGGGCGGCCGTCGCTACGACGCAACCGCCGGAGGCGATCGTGTCGCTCGCGTTTCGCGCCGTCCGCGCCGGCGGGATGATGGCCGAGGGCACGCAGACGGTCTGGACCGCGGTCGGTGACCGGCAGGTCACCTACACGGCCGAACCACCGAAGGGATCGGCGGCCATCGCCGTCCGCGCCGACGTGGCGGACTGGTCGATCGCCCCGACGGGCGAGGGCTACGTGGATCTCGATCTCGTCGCCGAGGCGCGGCTCGCGGCACCGGGCATGGCCGCCGCGCTCAAGGACACGCGCACATTCGTGATGGACGGCCGGCCGCCGAGGGTCGAGGTGCCGCCGCTCGTGAACGCAACCGTCGGTCGTCGCCTGACCGTCCCGGTGATGGCGGTGGACGATCCGCGGGAGTCGTTCGCAACGGCTCCGGGCACGCATATCCCCGGCGTCTCGGGCGTGGCCCGCGTCGAGTGGGCGCTCGACCTCAAGGGAGACGGCGCCCCCGAGGCATGGGCGCCCGCGGTGGGGCTCGGGAATGGAAACTACGAGATCCGGCTCGACACGCAGCCGCTGCCGCCCGGGGCGCGGGTGCCGCTCTTGGTGCGGGCGACCGACCGCGTCGGGCTGGCCCACCCGCCGAGTCGGGTCTGGATCGACACCTCGGTCGCCGTGGCGAAGGGGCAGATCAACGGGAAGGTGGTGCTCCAGAATCGCGGCGAGCGCAACGTCCTCGTGCGCATCGACGGCCCCAACGCGCCACCGCCGCAGCGATCGGGCGCGGACGGCGTCTTCACGTTCCGCGACCTCGACCCGGGAACGTACACGCTCAAGGCGACCGGACCGGTGCGCAACCGGTCCTACTCGTCGGAGGCGACGCCCGCGGTCGTCGCCGCGCCCCCGGCACCGGCACCGAACGTGACCCTGGAATTGAAGTGATCCCTTCGGGGTCGGCCGACATCCATGACCAACCAGCCCTCCTCAGCGCCCGACGAGGCGGCCTCCTGGCGGAAGCCTGGGAGCGGAGCACCGGCCGCCGGCCGCCGGCCGCCCCGGGGTGCCAAGCGCGAATCGTGGCGAGTCTCGCCGGAGGCCGTGAAGACGGGCTCGTACGCGCTGCGCCTCCTGTGGCGTCTGGCGGTCTCGGGCGTGCTGCTTGCCCTCGTCCTCCTGCTCGTCTGGCTGCTCCTCTCGCTGAAGCGCGACATGCCGGTCGTGGCCTTCTTCGCGAAGGTCTACGAGCCGCCGCTCATGCCGATCAGGCTCGCCTTCGAGGATGCGTCACTCCTGTCTCGGCTCTCTCGATCCGATGGCAGCCTGTTCCGCTCCCGCTCGATCGCGCTCGACGAGGTCGGCACCCAGCTCGCGACCACGGCAGCGGACGAGACGCTCAAGTTGCTGGCGACGCATCTGACGGGCGCCAAGCCGGGCGGTCCCGACAAGAACGTGGTCATGCTCTACCTGTCGATGCTCGGCAGCATCGACACGGAGGGACGTGCCTGCCTCATCCCGCCGGGCCTCGCCGACGCGGAGTCGAGCATCGGCGACGGCCGATGCATCACGGTGGACCGTCTGCTGCGGACGGCCCGGGAGGCGGTCCCCGAAGAGGTCGCGTTGATCGTCGTCCTCGACTCCTGCCAAGGGGGTCTCCAGTGGCCCCTCGGCCTCGTCGATGGGGCGTTCGCGCCGGCGGTGGAAGCGACCGTCGAGGCGGCCAATCTGCCGCGCACGTGGGTGCTGCTCCCGGCCTCGGTCGGTCAGTCCTCCCAGGCCAACCTCGGCGATGGCGCGAGTGTCTTCGCGCGATTCTTCGCGGCAGGGCTGCGGGGAGCCGCCGACTCGTCCCGCACCGGTGATCGCGACGGCGCTGTCGAATTGGGTGAATTGGCGAGCTACCTCGCCATCCGGGTCGACCGGTGGGCACTGTCCCGTCATGGCGAACGGCAGACTCCCGTGGTCTATCCGGCGGTGGATCGACCCGGACGAGGCGGCGATCTGAAGCTCGCCCGCGCCGAAAACTGGGATGCCGAGCGGGAGATCGCCGAATCCCTCGCCTCGTACGAGGCGCACACGGTGAACGAGACCACCGCCACGGCGTCGGTGGAGTCGGACGCGTGGCTGCGGGAGAACTGGCGGACGGCGGAGGCGCTCGGTCGGGTCGCCGCGCACGACCGACCGCTCCTCTGGCAACGCTACCAGCAGCTCCTGATGCGCGCCGAAACTCTGCTGCACGCCGGCCCGGGCTACGCCCGTGAGTTGCGCCGCACGGTCACGTTCGTCGAGCTCCTGGAAATGGAACTGGTATCCCACTACCCCTCCGCGCTGCGGTCCTCCTTCGGTGACGTGCGCTTCGCCGAGCGCCTCGAGTCGGAGCCCGTCGCGAGTGCCCTGCCGGACACGGAGTACCTGCCGACCCTCCGGGTCGGCGGCGCGAAGCGACCCGTGACGGCGACACCGCTCGCTCCGGCTCAGGCCGCCATGCGCGAGGCACTCATCGCCCACGTCATGAAACCCTCGCCGAATGCCACCCTTCCGCCGCCGGCGGACTCGGCGCTCGAGTGGAATGAGCGGGCGACGATCGCCTGGGACTGGCTGGTGGACGCGATCGATGCCGGCACGACGATCGACCGGCCCTCGCTCGGTCGCTGGCTCGAGTTCGTCGGCCGGGCGCCGGACTCCATTCCGGCCGAGCCCGTGGAGATCACGGTGGCTCGAACCCTGTGGCACGACGGGAGCGTCGAGTCGTGGCGGGATGACGCGCTGCCCGGACTGCTCCTGCGCTCGCTGGAGGCGGCCAGTCGTCGCCGATTCCCGGCGGACGTGCGTTCCGATCAGGTGGTGCGGCTTCTCGAACCGACCGCGGAGGCCGAGGATCAGCGTCGGCTCGCGTTCGACCTCTTCTTTCTCGGCGACGCCCCGTCCCTCGCGCGGGCCGGGACGCTCGCCCGGGCCGCGACGAGTCGGCTCGAGTCGGCTGCCCGTGTCGGTGAGACCATCTCGGATCTCCACGCGTTCTCCGACAGTTTGCTCGAGGAGATTCCCTGGCTCACGGCCTGGTGGACCGCGGAGGCACGCGCGAACCGCATCTCGGCGCTCAGTAGCGCGGATGGCCTGAGCAACGAGACGGTGCCGCTCGACCTCGACTGGATCGGGGTCGTCGAGGCGTTGACGCAGTTCACGGCGATGATGGGCTCCCTCAGCGCCGACGCCGCGGCGGCCACGGGCAACTCCGCGGAATTCCTCCAGCGGACGACGCTGCGACGCGACACCGTGCAGCGCGCCGTCCAACCGCTCTTCGACGCCTTCCGGTCGAACGTGGACAGCCTCGCCGCGTCGGCACCCGACAGCGCCGACACCCTCGCGCGGATCCGGCGCATCCTCGCCACGCCGCTGGTGCGTGGGGAGGCGAGGATGCGCCTCTGGAGGCGCGAGCACGAGCTGACGAATCGCTTCAGTCAGACCCTGCCCGACAGCGCCGTGGACTACCAGCCGTTGCCTCCCACGAGCATCGACGCGGTCGTCTCGACGTGGATGTCGCTGCGCGGCTTGTTTATCCAGCCGCTCGTGCCGGTGCTGGCCGCGACCGCATCGGCCCTGCCGGCGAAGCCCGTCCGGCCGGAGGAGTTCGCCAAAGCCTGCGGCAAGCAGATCGGCGACGTGCTTGCGGGCGTCGACAGCGTGCTCCGGGCCGCTGGGCAGGAAGCCGCCGGGGCGACGACGGTGAACCGCACGGTCCTCGAGCGCGAGGAGATCATGAGCCGCTCACTCGCGCCCGTGGCCTCCAACCGCGTGGGACGTTCGGTCTCGCCGCACGTGCGTCTGCGGATCATCGGCTGGCATGACCGGCTGGTCGATGCGGCCGACGACGCGATCACGGATTTCTGGTCGGGCTCCTGGCAGGACGGCGATACGGCCGAGCAGGACGTGCCCTGGTGCTGGACCGCCGCGAAGGTCCTGCTCGATCGGGCCTCCGAGACGGTCGACTCGGCTCGGGTCGACTACGGGCGACTCGGGCGGCAACAGGTCATCCGACGACTCGAAAGCCTGACGCTGCCCGGTCTGCCGGAGTCCGACGAACAGGTCTTCGGCACGGTCGATCTCGAACCGCGCAC
>DNLZ01000267.1:2995-11065 GCA_003488325.1 Planctomycetaceae bacterium | reverse complement strand
GGGCAGCCCCTCGCTGAACCCTCACGGATCGAGGATGTCGCCCCACAGGCCGTCCGAGACGAGCAGGCCCGTGCGGGTCAGGCGGATCGTCTGGCCGTCGTCGCTGGCGAGGCCCTGCCCGACCCATCTCCTGACAGCCGGGCCGGCGAGGGCGTCGAGGTCGAGGCCGCTCGCCGCGCGGAAGGCGATGCGGTCGACGCCCGCACGGCGACGCAGGCCCACCACGAGCCGCTCGCGGGCGGCGGCATCGTCGTCCATCGCGTCCGTGTCGCCGGTGAAGTCGTCGCCGGAGAGCACCCTGTTCATCCAGGTGACCGTGCTGCGGTGGTTCGTGATCCGGGTGCGGCCGTCGAACCGGGCGGCGCCGGGGCCGAAGGCCTCCCAGGGGCGGCAGTCCCAGTAGGCCTCGTTGTGACGGCAGCGATGGCCGGGGCGGGCGAAGTTGGAGACCTCGTAGTGCTCGTAGCCGGCGGCCTCCAGCCGGTCGATCGCCGCCTCGAACATCGCCCGCTCGTCGCCCTCGTCCGCCGCGGCGAGCGAGCCTGTGCGCCTGAGGCCCTCGAAGGCCGTGCCTTTCTCCCACGTCAGGCAGTACACGGAGACATGCTGCGGCCCGATCGCGATCACGGCGTCGAGGTCGCGTTCGACGGCGGTGATCGACTGCCCCGGCGCCGCCGTCATGAGGTCGATGTTCACGGCGAGGCCGCGGTCACCGAGCAGCGCGACGGCCCGGCGGACGTCGTCGGGAGCATGGCTGCGGTCGAGGGCACGCAGCGTGACGGCATCGAGCGACTGCGCGCCGAGGCTCGCCCGCGTGACGCCGCAGGCATGCAGCGCGGCGACGAGCGGCTCCGACACGTCCTCGGGGTTGCACTCGATCGAGATTTCCGCGCCGGCGACTGGCCTGAGCGACGCGTGCAGCAGGCCGAACAGCCGCTCGAGCCCTCCGGGCCCGAGATGCGACGGCGTGCCGCCGCCGAGGTAGAGCGTGTCGAGATCGAGCGGCTCGCGCACGCGATGCAATTCCACCGCGAGCGCCGTGAAGTAGCGGTCGATCAGGTCGTCACGGCCCGCGACGAGCGAAAAGTCGCAGTACCCGCACCGATGCCGGCAGAACGGCACGTGAACGTAGGCGTGACGGGGCTCCATTCAGTCATGCTACCCGTGCGCCGAGATCGCCCGGACGGTGTCGCCCGGCCGTTCACTGCGGCTGTCCCGACCTCCGTTGACTCGGAGGTGTGGTCAGAGCCGAGCAACGTCCGGAGCGCGCCCCCGGGCGGCGTCACTTCGCGTCGAGCTTCTCCTGCTCGAGCGATCTCCTGATCGCGTCGTCGAAGTTCCTCCGGAAGTCGTGCGGGTCGGGCGTGACACCGGTGGTCTGATGGCGGGGATACTCGCCTCCCTCCCAGCGGAGATCGCGGATCGCACGTGGGCCGACCCAGGCCGTGCCATCCACCTTCACCTTCGTGCCGTCCCGCACCGTCGTGCCGCTGGGCGAGATCGTGAACTCGGTGACGGTCCGCCAGTCGGCGGGCGGCGCGGTGACGGCCGGATCGGTGGCGACGAGCTCCTCGAGTCGCACCGAAACGGTCTGCCAGTCCGGGGAGCCACGGAGCGGCTTCGCGACCGCATAGTCGATGGGGGGCTTGCCGGGGACCATCGCGCCCCATGAGTTGGTGGTGAAGGTCAGGATGAGTTCGTTGTCGCGCTCGCAGATGACCTCGAACGCGAGCCTCGCTCCGTCGGGGCCGCGCCACTTCGGGTCCTTGAGCTTGCGGGTGGTGGCCGCCCACAGGGGCGGATGCCCCCAGTTCAGCCGAAACCAGTCGTGCCAGCCGCGGGTGCCGTCGTCGACGACCCGGTCGGGACGGTCGGTGGCCCTCACGCCCGCGGCCCGCAGCGCCGCGGGGCCGGCCGAACGCAGGCGCGAACTGATGACGAAGCCGCCGGCGAGGCCATTGTCCGTCATCTGCGATGCCGCCCGGTACGGCTCCGGCGCGTCGTAGACGACGTTCGCGAAGGCGATGATCGGCTCGTCGAGATTCATCACGGGGCAGTCGGCCTGCCAGCGATCGTCGACCTCGACGGCCTTCGCATCCCGCCAGAATCGCGTGAGGGCGTGGGGATCGATCGCGTAGTAGACGTCCACGCGACGCACGGGCTGCGTCCGATCGGGCGTGACGACCACCCGTGGCACACCCCCCGTGGTCTCGAGTTGCAGGTCGATCCCCGGCGTCTGCGGCATCGTGAACGCCGCTTTCCCCAGATGCTGCTCGAACCACAGCCACTCGGTGACGGCGTGCTCGTCCACGTGACGGTGATTGAGGTGGGGCGAGATGCTGAAGCGCAGGCGGTCATCGGGCAGTCCCCGCCAGTTCCACGCCATCGCATCGATGTGGGCGTGGAAATCGTTCGTCGGCGACAGCCAGAGCACCGGGCAGGTGACGCGCGGGAGGTACGCGTTGTCGGAAATGCAGGCGAGCTCGAGCGCCGTGCGTGCGTCCCGCCTCCCGCCGGGCACCGACGCGTCGCCATCCACGATGTCCCCCGAGCCCCCGCACGACGGGACGGCCACCCTGATCCGCCGGTCGATGCCCGCCAGGTTGATCGTGAGCTTGCCTCCCATCGAGTGCCCGCGGACACCGATCCGCGCCGCATCCACCTCCGACTGCTGTTCGAGGAAGGTGACCGCACGACGGGCGGCCAGGAGCACGAGAAACCAGTTGCTGTTTCGCGGCGACTCGACCGCGTCGAGCGTGTAATCGTCGGGCGCGAGTGGACCCGCGAAGTGGTTCGCGGTGTTGCGCTGCGGAGGATGCGTCGCATCGAGTCTGCCCCAGTCGGTCTGCGGGCCGGCCCACGCCTCCCGGCCGATCGCCATCCTGTTGCCGCCCCAGTTGAGCGACAGGGCCGCGTACCCGCGCCGGGCCCACGTCACCACGCTCGCGAGCGACGCCGACTGGCCGCCGCCATGCAGCTCGAGGATCGCGGGGAGCTTCGTGCCGCCTTTCGGGAACGCGAAGAACGCCGCGATGGTCGCGGGCGCGCCCTTGAACACGCCGACGCGGTAGCGCACGACGCGACAGACCACGCCGTCCTGCTCCCACTCTTTCAGCACCTCGTCCTCGAGCGGCTCCTCGCGCGGATCGAAGCCTGCCCAGAGCTCGTCGAGGTTCGTCGGGGCCTTGCCGCCGATGAGCGGAGGCAGCGTCTCCGCGGCCAGCGGCCCGGACGGGATCGTCGCCAGCAGGATGAACGCGAGGATGCGGTTCGTCGCGCACGGTCGGCAGGCCATCATCGCGTCGGTCCCCCCAGGTCCCTCACAGCCAGATGTGCAGCCGGCCCTCGAGCATGTCGGGCAGCCGCTTCGCGAGAATCCGTCGGATCCGGTCGTCGGTGTAGCGCGTGGAGAAGTGCGTGGCGATCACCACCTCGTTGTGGAACCGCTCCCGTCGCGCGAGCAGATCGTCGAGGTGCATGTGGCCGTATTTGTGGATGCGGTCCTTGCGGTGGTTGTGGGCGACGAACGTGAGTTCCGTGATGAGGATCATCGCCTCGAACATGGCCGGGCAGCGGTCGAGCCCCTCGGGCGAGCTGTCCCCGAGATACGCGACCAGTGGCGCCCGGATCTCATGCGTCACGTCCACGCCCGAGAGCCGCAGGTCGCGGATCCGTTCTCCCGGCAGGCCCTGATACTCGTGCTTGAGCTTGCGGCGGCGATCCCAGACGACGAACCCGACGCTCGGGAGCGTGTGGCAGGTGCCCGAGACGGTGACGACGTGCTCGCGCGACAGCTCGATCTCGTCCCCGGGCCGCGCGGGCAGGAGCGTGCAGGGCAGTCGCCCGCGGTCGAGTCGCGAGACGGCGCGCAGCAGCTTTTCGACCGGCTCGATGGCGGTCTCCGGCAGGTAGATCGTGGGCGGTTCCATCTTCATCATGCGCCGCCGCGCGACGTAGACGGGAAGCGCCGCGATGTGGTCGAGGTGCGTGTGCGAGACGAACCACGTCTGGGTCGCCATGAAGCCCCAGGGCTGCGCGCCGAGGTCGAAGCCGAGCTTGAGCTCGGGAATCCGCCAGCAGCTCTGCACGGCGGCGCGCGAGTAGCCCTCGACCGTGAGCCCCTTGTGCGCGAGGGTGCGGAAGGGGGCGTTGTCGATCATGCTTCGTCGAACGGGACTGGGCTGGCGGAGAGGTGCTCGGCGCCCGCCCCGCGCGACGGGCCGAGCCAGATGTCGCCGAAGAGGCGGTCCTGACGGGTCGTCAGCCGCCCCCGCCGGACGAGTTCCAGCACCGCGAGAAACAGCCCGACGACCCGCGAGCGGGACATATCGTCGTCGAAGAGTTCGCCGAATGCCAGCCGCCCCCGCTCGCGGACGAGCGACTCGACCCGCGCCATGTGCACCTCGAGCGGGGTGTCGTCATGGACGATCTGCCGCGGCCGGCGCTTTTCCCGCTTGGCGAGCACGCGGGCGAACGCGCCGACGAGGTCCCAGGCATGCGCGTCGGCGATCGTCACCTCCGCCTGCCGCTCGCGTCCGGCCGCGACGTCGGGGGCGATCCGGGTGAAGCGGAGATCCCACTGCCGGGAGCGGTCCTCGAGCACGGCCGCCGCGTCACGGTACCGCCGATACTCGAGGAGCCGCTGCACGAGGTCCTCGCGGGCCGGCTCCACCGCCTCGTCGACGTCCTCCTCCGGTCTGGGCACGAGGGCCCGGGCCTTGATCTCCAGGAGCACGCTCGCCAGATCGACGAAGTCGCCGACCTGGTCGATCGCCAGCGCGTCGAGCACCTCGAGGTGCGAGACGAATTCCGACGCGATCTTCGCGATCGGCACCTCGGTCACGTCCACCTCGTGCTTCTTGACGAGGTAGAGCAGCAGGTCCATCGGACCGGAAAAGACGTCGGTTTCGACCTTGAATTCCACGCGCTCGCCTCGCCGGGCACCGCCCACGCCACCGGCCGATCATAGGACCGTCCGGTGCCGCCGAGCCATGCCAAAAGCCGAGGCGCGGCGACATGTCCGTGGCCGCCGGCACGCGGCGCGAGCCCGCGGGGCGGGCGGCGATCCATCGGGTAGCATGACAGCATGGATGGAGAGAGGCTGTGGGCGCCGTGGCGACTCGGCTACGTGCAGGGCCGCGAATCGGGCGAACCGTCCGTCACGATCGCTCCCTCCTCGTGGCGGGCCGGCGCGCAGCCCGAGTGCTTCCTCTGCCGGGCGGCCGTGGCGGCGCCGGAGCATGACCGCGCACTCGGCGTGCTCGAGCGCACGGCGCACGCCGTCGTGCTTCTCAACCGCTTCCCCTACTCGAATGGCCACCTGCTCGTCGCGCCGCTCGACCACGAGGCGGGACTCGCGCCGCTCGACCCGGCCACACTGCTCGACCTGCAGCACCGCATCGCCCGCTGGTGCGCCGTGATGACCGCGTCCATGGAGGCGCGGGGATTCAACATCGGACTCAATCTCGGGAGCGTCGCCGGAGCGGGCTGCCCGGGGCATCTCCACTGGCACGTCGTGCCGCGCTGGCCGGGTGACGTCAACTTCATGGCGACCGTCGCCGGAGTGCGGGTGCTGCCGCAGTCGCTCGACGCGTTGTGGGAGCAGCTGACGGCCGCGGGGGCCGCCACGCCATGACACCCCCACTCGACTGGCGGGCGCGGGAGGCGCTCACGCTCGCGCCCTGGGCGATGCACGCCGCGGACTCCGCCGGCCGCGTGCACGACGAGCCGGCCCATCCGGTCCGCAGCCCCTACCAGCGGGACCGCGACCGGATCGTCCACTCCGCCGCGTTCCGGCGGCTGGCCCACAAGACGCAGGTCTTCACGGGCTATCACGGCGACTACCACCGCAGCCGGCTCACGCACACGCTGGAGGTGACGAGCATCGCACGCACCCTCGCACGGGCCCTGGGCCTCAACGAGGATCTGGTCGAGACGCTCGCGCTGGCCCACGACATCGGCCATCCGCCCCTCGGCCACGCGGGTGAGGACACGCTGGCCGAGCTCCTCCGCGAGGAGGGCGGATTCAATCACAACGCGCAGGCGCTCCGCATCATGGAGTTTCTCGAGGTCCGCTACCCCGAGTTCCCCGGCCTGAATCTCTCGCGGGAAGTGCTCGACGCCCAGGCCAGCCGGAAGAAGGACGGCAGCGGTCCGGCGCCGCTGCTCGAGACGCAGGTCGTCGACGCGGCCGACTCGATCGCCTACGACACGCACGACGCCGACGACGCGGTCGAACTCGGGCTCGTGACGCTGGAGGAGCTCGTGGAGATCCCGCTCGTGTCGGCGGCGGCGGAACGGGTTTCAGCGCGGCACGGCCGGCTGGCAGGACCGGCCCTACGGCACGCGATCCTCCACGAGATCGTCGACGTGCAGGTGGCCGACCTCGTCGCCTGCACCCGCGAGGTGCTCGCACAGGGGGCGATCGATTCGGTGGCCGGCGTCCGGGAGGCGGCGGGCCGCGGGCGGCTCGTGGCCCCGTCGGCCTCGGTCGCCGCGGGGAAGCGGGAACTGGAGTCCTTCCTGTTCCAGCGCGTGTACCGCAGCCGGAGCGTTCTGGCCGTGCGGCAGCCGGCCCAGGCGCGTCTGGCGGCGCTGTTCGGCTGGTACTGCGACCGGCCGGAGGCGCTGCCGGCGGGGTATCGCGACCGGGCTGCCCGGTTCGGCGTGCGGCGGAGCGTGTGCGACTACATCGCCGGCATGACGGACCGGTATCTCGAGCGCGACCATGCCGACCGGATCGGCGGACCGACGTGCTGAACCCCTGCGGCCCCCCGGGGTTTCGACCGCGGCCGGTGGCCGACGGGGCCACTTTGGCCTCGCCCGGAGGGCGGGGGTACGCTTGACCGCCGGATACGGCTGGCGATCCCCGGAACCGTTTCGATGGCCCTCGCGATCCTCCGCATCCTGTTTCTGGTGGTCTCCGCCGGCATCGCGGTGGCGATCTTCACGTCGGCCACGATGCGCGACGCCGATGCCTCGGTGCCCTGGTGGGTCATCGGGGGCATGATCTGCCTCCCGCTGATCGTGATCGCCAGCGACGCCGCCGTGCGTCGCAAGAACCTCGCCACGATCACGGCCATCTATTTCGGCCTGCTGATCGGCGTGATCCTCGACTTCGTGGCGATGCTCGCGCTGGAGCCGGTGCTGCCGCTGCAGGCGTCGCACCCGGTGCGGCAGTGGCTGCCGGTCGTGCTCGGGGCGGTGCTCTGTTACCTCTCCACCAGCCTGCTCCTGCAGACCCGCGACGATTTCCGGTTCCTGATTCCGTTCGTGGAGTTCGCCCGCGACGTGCGGGGCATGCGGCCGATCGTGCTCGATGCGGCCTCGGTCGTGGACGGGCGGATCGTCGACCTCGCCGAGGCGGGCGTGTTCGACTCGCGATTCGTCCTGCCGTCGTTCGTGCTCGATTCCCTGCAGGCCTGGGCCGATTCCGACGACCAGCAGCTGCGGGTCCGCGGTCGTCGCGGCCTGGACATGCTGGCGAGGATGCGGGCCAATCCCGCCCTGCCCATCGACGTGGTCGAGCCCGGGGCCGAGGAGGCGGGCGGCTCGCTCGAGTCGCGGGTGTTGGCTCTCGCGGTGCGGCTCGGCGGAAGGCTGGTCACCACCGACCCGAACCTCGCCAGGACCGCGGGGGTGCGGAAGATCGCGGTGGTCAATCTCAACGAGGTCGCCCTCTCGCTGAGACCGAACTATCTTCCCGGGGACCCCCTCACGGTGCGGGTGGTGCGGCCGGGAGAGGAACCGGACCAGGGGGTCGGTTATCTCGACGACGGCACGATGATCGTGGTGGAAAACGGCCGCGACCGGATCGGACGCTCGGTGGCGGTGACGATCACCCGCCAGTTGCAGACGGCCGGGGGCCGCCTGGTGTTTGCGCGGCCCGACGCGGGCCGCGGCTGACTGTCCGTGGAAAAAGCCGTATCCGCGAGTGACGGCCGCACGGGACAGGCACTTTTGCGGCCGCACGTGACAGGCACTTTCGGGCGAACACGGGCGAACATGCCTGTCCTTTTAGGCAGGCTGCGGGCGAACATGTCTGGGCAAACATGCCTGTCCTTTTTGGGG
>DNLZ01000267.1:421-2709 GCA_003488325.1 Planctomycetaceae bacterium | reverse complement strand
CCTGTCCTTTTTGGGGGCAGGCCGCCCCCGAGCCGGCGGGGCCGCGTTGGGCTGCGGGCGAACATGCCTGTCCTTTTGGGCGAACATGCCTGTCCTGTCTGGGCGAACATGCCTGTCCTTTTTGGGGGCAGGCGCAGCTTGGCGAGGCTCGGGGGGCGGCTCCGACTCATGGTTTGCATCGCGTGAGACCGAGTTTTATATTTGGTAGTTCGAGTGCGACGATCGGACCTTGGGCACGGCCCAGGGACGGGTTCACGATCCGATGCCGGTGCCGCTGCCGGCCTCCTGGCCGGTTTCGCGTGTCTTCCTCGCCTGCGGAGGTGACGATGCCGGAAAACACACGCTTGCCGGTGATCGCGGCCGGGATCGCGATCGCCCTGCTGGGCGTCCTTGGCGATGGGCGGGCCGAGGGAACGGCCCGGGACGGGGCATCGGTCGCTGAGCCCGGCGTCAGTTTCGTCAACGACATCGTTCCAGTGCTCACGAAGGCAGGCTGCAACGCAGGCGCGTGCCATGCCAAGGCGATCGTGGGTCAGAATGGATTCCGGCTGTCGCTGCTGGGATTCCAGCCCGCCGACGATTACGAGCACCTGGTCCGCGAGGCCCGGGGACGGCGCGTGTCGCCGGCGGCGCCCGACGAGAGCCTTCTCCTGCTCAAGGCCACCGGCCGGATCGCGCACGGGGGCGGCGTGCGAATCGCGGCCGGGTCGCCCGAGGAGGCGCTCATCCGACGGTGGATCGCCGCCGGGGCTCCCGGCACGCTGGATGGGGAGCCGGCGCTGGTCGGCATCGAGGTCGAGCCGGCTGAACAGGTCGCCACCCGGGGGCAGATCTTCGCCCTGCGGGTGACGGCCCGCTACGCCGACGGAACGACCCGGGACGTGACCTCCCGCGCGCTCTACGAGCCCAACGACCCCGGCCGGCTGGAGGTCGACGAAGCTGGGCGGGTGCGGGTGCTCGAGGTCGCCGGACGGGCTGCGGTCATGGTGCGCTACCAGGGGATCGTGGCCGCGACGACGGTCAGCATCCCGCAGGGTCCGAGCGTCGCCGTGCCCGAGCCCAGGAACCTCATCGACCGCCACGTCTTCGAGAACCTCGCCCGCCTCGGGATTCCGCCGTCGCCGGAGTGCGACGACGCGACCTTCCTGCGCCGCGCGACGCTCGACATCACCGGCAGCCTGCCGCGAACGGAGCGGGTCGGCGAATTCCTGGCCGACCGGTCCGCCGACAAGCGCGACCGGCTGGTGGCCGAGCTCCTCGCGGGCCCGGGCTATGCCGATCACTTCGCCAACAAATGGACTTCGCTGCTCAAGAACCGCCGCGACGACGCGACCGACATCGTGCCCAACTTCGCGTTTCACGCCTGGATCCGCGACAGCCTGCTGGCCAACAAGCCCTACGACCGGCTGGTCCGGGAACTGCTCGGCGCCACCGGTGACGTGGTGGGAAACCCGCCGGTCTCCTGGTACAAGCGGGTGACCGATCCGAAGGAACAGATCGAGGACATTTCGCAGCTCTTCCTCGGCGTGCGGCTCCAGTGCGCCCAGTGCCACAACCACCCCTTCGATCGGTGGGCGCAGGACGACTACTACCGGATGGCCGCCTTCTTCTCGCAGGTGGGCCGGAGCTTCTCCGGGGTGCGCGGGCAGGACCTGATCTTCCACAAGCGCGGTCCGGCCGGCTTCACCAACCCGCGCAGCGGCCAGACGCTCCGGCCGGCGGCGTTGGGCTCGAGCGTGGGGGAGATCGCGGCCGACGACGACCCCCGCCTGAAGCTCGCCGACTGGATGGCGGCGGCCGACAACCCCTACTTCGCCACCGCCCTGGTGAACCGCTACTGGAAGCATTTCTTCGGGCAGGGGCTCGTCGAGCCGGAGGACGACATCCGCGATACCAACCCCGCGAGCAATCCGGCCCTGCTCGCGGCCCTCCGCGCCCAGTTCATCGCGTCGGGATTCGACCTCCGGGAACTGGTGCGCTTGATCGCGACCTCGCGGGCCTATCAGGCCGACGGGCCGACCGCTGAGAATGCCGGCGATCGGCAGAACGTGTCGCACGCCCAGCCCCGCCGGCTGGGCGCCGAGGTGCTGCTCGACGCCCTCGACCGGGTCTGCGAGTCGAGCACGTCGTTCGCGAATCTTCCGGCGGGCACCCCGGCTGTCGCCCTGCCGGATGCCAGCTACACCGCCGGCACCCCCTTCCTCCGGGTTTTCGGCCGACCCGCCAACACCAGCGCCTGCGAGTGCGAACGCTCGCAGGCGGCGAGCCTCGCCCAGAGCCTGCACCTG
>DNLZ01000267.1:0-121 GCA_003488325.1 Planctomycetaceae bacterium | reverse complement strand
TCGCCCAGAGCCTGCACCTGATGAATTCGGCCGATCTCAAGCAGAAGATCGCCGGTCCCCAGGGCCGGGCGGCCCGCTATGCCCGGGACCCCAGGCCCCATTCGGAGAAGATCCACGAGCT
>DNLZ01000124.1 GCA_003488325.1 Planctomycetaceae bacterium | reverse complement strand
CAGGGATGGCCCGGCAGCGCTCAAACCAGAAACTGCTCGAGTCGGAGCACGTCCACGGGCTCGATCCACGCGGTGAGCCGTTCCGACACGAAGGGTGGCCGCCTCAGCCGGTCGAGGACCCGGCCGGCCGTCTCCGCTGACACGATCGTCTCGAACCGCACGAGGGCGCGGCCCCCGTCGGCCGCGGGCGTCCGACCGCCGCCGCGGCACGGGACAGCGGTGTAGCCGGTGGCCCCTTCCTCCCGGACCATCGCCACCAGCGCCTCCTCGATCGCCTCGTCTCCCACGACGGTGACACGCCGCATCTGGAGCGTGACCCGCTTGCGGGTCGCGAGCGGGTGGCTCGACAGCTGGCGATGGGCGTCGAGTCCCACGATGTCGAGACGCAGGCCGGCCTGCTCGAAGTCGAGCGCCAGTTCGTGCAGTTTCTCCATGACGCTCGCGTCCACGAGCCGTGTGCCCGCGAGATTCACGATCACGTCGTGCCGCTGCACGAGGCCCAGCTGCTCGATCTGCCGACGGAACGGAATCCAGTTCGAGAAGACCGCCGATCCGCCGGCGTCGATCTGCACGGTGTGATCGTCGACGGGCGTCACCTTGAGGAACGGTTTGAGCAACGTCGAGAGGGGCACGCCGTTGATCACGTGAAACACGAACTTGAGCAGGATCCCGATCCCGACCCCCATCAGGAGGTCGGTGGCGAGGACCCCCACGATCGTGGCCACGAAGATCGCCAGCTGCTCCGCTCCGATCGCGAACACGTTGATGAACTCGCGAGGCGAGGCGAGACGGAAGCCCGTGTAGACGAGCATCGCCGCCAGCGCCGAGAGCGGGATCATGTGGATGAGCCCGGGGGCGAGCCCCACGCAGGCCAGCAGGAAGACGCCGTGCCAGAGGTCGGCGAAGCGGGTGCGGGCGCCGTTGTCGATGTTCGCCTTGCTCCGCACGATCTCGGAGATCATCGGCAGGCCGCCGATGGCGGCGACCGCCACGTTGCCGACGCCGACGGCGAGCAGGTCGCGATTCATGTCGGTCTTTCGCTTCCATGGATCGAGCAGATCGATCGCCTTGGCCGAGAGCAGCGACTCGATGCTGCCCACGAGCGCGAACATCACCACCCACCACGCGGCGGCGAACCGGGTGGCGGTTCCGGCGAAGACCGTGAAGTCGGGCGTCGTGATCGCGGCGAGCAGGTTGCCCGGCACGGTTACCAGGAACGATTCGCCGATCGTGTAATCCTGCCCGCCGAAGCGGTAGTAGTGGTCGTGCGCGAGATCGAACCACTGGCCCAGGGGCACCGCCACGGCGAGCACGAGGAGCTGCGCGGGAATGAGCCTCAGCCAGGCGGGCCTCAGGCGCGGCCGCACGAACGGCCAGCCGAAGAGGATGCCGAGGCTCACCAGACCGATGACGGTGATCGCCGGATTGAGATGAACCATCTTCTCGGGCAGATCGCGCAGCACCTCGATGGGCTCCCCCATCGCCTTCTGCCCGAAGACGATCGGGAGCTGCTTGATGCAGATGATGAAGCCGATCGCGGCCAGCATGCCGTGCACCACCGCCGTGGGAAAAAACTCGACGAGCGCGCCGGCCCGCAGCAGGCCCAGACCCACCTGCACGAGGCCGGCCACGCATCCGACCGCGATCGTCATCCGGTACGCGGCGAGGTCCGCCGCCGGGTCCGCGCCGCCGGTGAAGCCGAACGACTGCATCGCGCCCACGACGATCACGATCATGCCGGCGGCGGGACCCTTGATCGTGAGCTCGGAGTTGCTGAGCAGCGACGTGACGATCGCGCCGACCGCCGCGGTGAACACGCCGGCGACCGGGGGAAAACCGCTCGCCAGCGAGATGCCGAGGCACAGTGGCAACGCGATGAGGAAGACGAGAAACCCGCTCGCGGCATCCGCCCGCAGGAAGCGCACGAAGCCCGCCGAGTCACCGCGCGGGACATCGGCCTCGCGCGGGCGGGAGGCGTTTCGATGCGTGTCGGTCATGGATGAACTCCGGAGTGGGCGGGGACATCGGCGGGCTGACGGGATGCGAGCAGGGACGTCGCGACCCGCTCGAGCGACTGCACGAACGGCCCGGGCCAGAGGCCGAGTCCGAAGAGCACCGCGAGCAGGGCCGCCAGTGTGCACCGCTCGCGCGGCAGCACCTCATGCCGCGGTGCGTCGCCGGCCGCGGGCCCGCCGAAGAGGCGGAACCACGCGCGGATGACGGCGATGCCCGAGAACGCGGTGGCGACGATCACGAGCGTGCCCGCGAGAAAGTGCTCGTCGAGGCTGCCGGCGATGATGAGGTCGTCGGCGACGAACGACAGCGTGCCGGGAAACCCGAGGCTCGCCAGGCCGAAGAGCAGGAGGAACGCGGCGAGCGCCGGCGCGTCGGCGTAGCGACCCTGCGGAGCCTCGAGCGACAGCATGCCCGCCCGGCTCTCGAGCGCCCACGCCGCGAGGCCGATGCCGGTGAGCGCGAGTCCGCTCGACACCCAGATCGCGAGGGCACCACACAGTTCCATGGCGACGGTTCCCGAGAGACCGGCGAGCACCATCGCCGACTGACTCATCGCCAGCGTACCGACGAGGCCGCGGACGTCCCGCTGCACGGTCGCGAGCGCCGCACCGTACGCGGACGTGACGAGCGCCGCCCGCGTGAGCACGACGAGTTCGTCGGGAACGACGTCCGCGTGGCCCACGAGCAGGCGCACGGCGGCGTACGACGCCACCTGTGGCATCGTCGCCGCGAGCGCCGTGGACATCGGCGCCCCGGAGAAGAGTGCGGGATACCACGAGTGGAACGGCGCGATGCCTTTCCGCACCATCACGGCGAGCGCGACGAACCAGCCTCCGACCGCACCGATGCGGCCACTCCCCTCGAACCAGGGAGGGTCCGCCACGAGGAGGGCGACGCCCGTCGCGAACAGCATGCTCCCGACCACCATCGCCAGCAGGTACACCCGAGCAGTCGGGCGTCCGCCTGGCGTCGCCAGCGTGGAGAACCAGGTCGGCAGGAGGGAGACGATCCAGAGGAGCACCAGCGCGGCCGGATGGTCGGTCGCCATGATCGCGAACGTGAGCGTCGCCCCGACGAGCAGTCGGGCCACCGCGACCGGATCGAGCGCGCGGCTCGGCGCGACGAGCACGATCGCCAGTTCCACGACGGCCACGTAGGGGAGGAGGATCGCGGTCAGCCCGTCGACATGGACGAGGCTGCCGCCGACGAGACGCGGTCCCGCCACGACCTCGAGCCCCGATCCGGCGTGCCAGACCCACGTGACACCGAGCGCCGCGGCCAACGAGGCTGCCAGCGTGACGCCCGCGATCAGGCGGGGGCCCAGGCCCGGGACGCGCAGCATCGACACCGCCGCCCCGCCCAGGGGCGCGACGACGCACACGAGCACGGCCGCGAGCGTGAACGACGCCTCCGTCGTCATGACGCCCCCCGATCACGCCGCCACGACTCGGAAGCATCGCCGCCCCCGCCGAGCCGTCGCACGACCAGCCGCTCCAAGGCCGCGGCCGCCTCGATCCCGGCCACCACCGAACCCAGCAGCCACCGACCCACAAGCGCGTCCTCGAAGCCACGCTCGAACGCCACCCGGTAGAGCGTCTCCTGCACCCGCACGGGAAGCCGGCGGACGAGCCACGGTGGCACCGCGTCGGGAGGCCCACCCAGCGAGGCGGCGAGCTCGTGCCGATCGTGCAGTGCCGAGGGCGAGCGCAGAATCTGCAGGCTGCGGATGATGGCGTGGCTGATGACGTGCACGAGCGGGAGCAGACGCCACCCCGCGCCGATCTCCGCGAGGATCAGGCCCGCCTGGGTCATCGACGCGTAGGCGAGCATCCCCTTGAGATCCGTCTGCACCCTGCGCACGACCGCCGCCTGGACGGCCGTGACGAGTCCGATCAGGAGGAGGAGCCTCGAGACCCAGGGGGCGGCGTCGAGCAGCGGTGCGCAGCGCAAGAGCAGGTATGCACCCGCGTGGATGGAGAGCGCCCCATAGAAGATCGCGCTCGAGGGCGTGGGGCCTTCCATGGCCCGCGGAAGCCATCCCGACACGGGGAACTGGGCGCTCTTGCCGAGCGCCGCCCAGACGAGCAGGACGGCCGCCATGGCCGCGGTCGTCTCGGGCAGGAGGCAGCGCGCCGTCGGCCACGCGCCGACGAAGACGCGATCGAAGTCGCCCGAGCCGACGGCGTGGTGGAGCACCACGCCCGCGGCGAGCAGGCCGACGTCGCACACGCGATACGTCACGAACGCGCGAAGCGCCGCCGCGACCGCCGCCCGGCGCTCGTGGAAGAATCCGATCAGGAGCGTGGACGAGATGCCCACGCACTCCCAGCCCGCGAAGAGCATGTCGATGCTGCCGGCGAGCACGAGCAGGTTCATCCCGAAGCCGAAGAGCGACAGCAGGACGAAGAATCGGGTGAACCCCGGCTCACGGTGCAGGTAGCGGCCCGCGAAGGCGTTCACCAGCGCGCAAAGGCCCGTCGAGAAGCAGACGTAGGGGATCGAGAGCGCGTCCGCCACGAGGTCGATCGTGGCTGCGTGCGTGCCCACGGCGAAGAGCGTGCCGAGATGGACCACCTCCTCCGGGAAGCCGCGCCACGCGGCCGTCACGAGGATGCCGAGCGCCGCCAGGAGCGCGACCGTGAAGCCGATCGCCACGGCCCGCGTCGTGACCCGCTCCGACGGGGGCCTGCCCACGAGCGCCGGAATGCCGATGGCGGCGAGCGCTGCCGCCGGGGCCACGACGAGCAGGACCACCATCCACGACTCGAGCAATCGGAGCGAGACCACGTCGGTCATCCCGGCACCTCGCACGTGGCGCCGATCGGTCGCACGAGCGCCGGAGGCAGGTGGTCGCGACGGCCGCGGAACCAGTCGGCGGAGCGGGCCACGACGGGCAGCCTGGCGGCCGTGCCGCCGTGCGCGACGAAGCGATCGGACGACGGGTCGTACACCTCCGGCAGCCCGCCGTCGGGCGGCCAGCACACCGCGTGCACCCAGCCGTTGCGCACCAGCCGCTCGACGCCCGGAAGCGCGTGGAGCACGCGTCGCAGCCGCGGCGGCGTGGTCTCGACGATCAGCATCAGCCTCACCGGCTCGTGGATCTCCACCCCCTGCAGGGGCAGCCCCGTCCGCAGATCGCCCGCGTGGCCATCCATCACCCCGATGAGTCCCGTGATGTTGTGCGGCAGTTTCGTGCCCGCCCCGTACCGCCGCGGATCGATCCGCGAGAACGTGTACGCGAGGCTGATGCCGCTGCAGACCGGTCCGACGGCGGCGAGCGTGCGCGTGAGGATGGCGTCGTCCGGATCCGCGTCGGGATCGTAGGAGGCGAGAAACGCGCGCCGGTCGAGGAAGAGCCCCCGTGTCCGATGGCGCCGGCCCACGATGCAGAGCGCCGTGCTCGCGTGACCGTATTCGGGCCGCACCTGGGCGAGATCGGCCGCCCGTGCCTCCACCGCGCGCAGCGCCTCCGCGGGCTCGATGGCGAGGGGCACCGCGTCGAAGCGGCGACACCGCTCCTGGGCGTCGCGGGCACGGGCGACGTCGCAGTCCCGCGTGAACGCGCCGAGTTCGACGTGGTGCGTCGCAGGCACGCGATCGACGTCGTACCACTCGAGACGTTCCGAGCAGGTATCGAGCATGCCGCCGAGAAAGACGGTCTCCGGGGGGATCACGAGCCCGTCGCCGGCGAGTCTCGCGCGCACCGCCGGATCGTTCGCCATGAGCGCGAAGGCGCGTGCGTTGGGTCCACCGCGACCGCCGCCGCACGCGCCGCAGTCGTACGCGCTCTCGTGCGGGTTGTTGAGGCTCGTGGAACCGTGCCCCACCACCGCGACGAGCCGGGCGAAGCCGCTCGTGAGACCGATGTCCTCGAGCAGCCTGCGGACGATGGCCGCCATCTCGGTGACGTCGAAGCCGGACAGCGTGCCGTCGGGAAGCGGGTCGGGTGTCATGCGGTCGAGCTCGAGCCGCGTGCGCACCGGCCGCCAGGCGGCCGCGGACCGCGACACGTTCGCCGTCCACCGTGGCAGCACCACGCGCGTGACGAGCGGCACCGCCGCGACGGCTCCCCCCACGCTCGTCACGAGTCCGCCGACGAAGAGGGAGCGGGTGCCCGCCTCCAACAGTCGGCGCGCGCGGCCGACCCAGCGTCGCGCACGCTGCCGCGACCGGTGCTGCGACGCATGACGGCCGTCCGGCACCTCGGTCACCGTGTGCGCCGGCCGGACGATGATGGGACAGAGGGGCGTGGCATGCCAATCGTCGATGCCACGGTAGTTCATCGCCACGGCGAAGAAGCCGGCCGCCCCGAACGTGGCGACATCGGGCGCGACCTCCTCCAGATGGCGCCGCAGCGATTCGCAGCGATCGTCGATGCAGAAGACCAGCTGCGCCCGCGGCCCGGCAGCCGCCGGCGGAGGGGCCGGTGGCATGGCCGTCAGCGCGTCGAGGACGACGGTCGTGAGCCGGCGCTCATACGCCCGGTGCAGCAGCCGCCGACGGGTGACGGCATCGAAGCCGTGGATGACCGCCTCGACTCCGGCCACCTCCCCTGGCTCGAGGGCGCGCAGGTCGGCCGCCGACAGTCCGAGCAGCTGGCTGAGCTGATGGAGGAGCAGTGCCCGCGACAGGGTGCCGGGGCCGCGGTCGGGCGGATGCCGGTCGGCGAGTTCCGACCAGAGCGCCGCGAGACCGCGCGCATCGTTTCGGGCGGACGGGTGGTCGCCCAGCCGTCGCGCCGCCCACCGCGCCGCGGCCCCGTCGAGGACGAGCCGGAGCGCGAGAAAGTCGGCGAGGCGCGTGGGAAGCCGCACGAGCGGCATGAGGTCGGGCCGCTCCTCGAGCTGCCGGACCATTCCCGCCCAGCCCTGCAGCGCGACGAGCGAGGCGACGATCATGTCCGCCCAGGCTTCCCGCGGCATGCCCAGCGAGGCGAGTTCCTCGACGCTGACATCGATCGCGATGTCAGCGGACGGCTCGCCGGCGGCACACCGCGCGGCGATGTCCGCAAACCGCCCGCCAAGATCGGCGGTCCATGGCTCGCACGGTCCAGTCCCGGCGAACAGCGCGGCGGCCGCGCCGAGCAGCCCCCGCGAGCGCCCGGGGAGAGGCCAGTCGGCGACGCCCTGGTCGAGGTGCGCCGCCACGAGTCGGATCAGCCGGGGGTGGACGAGGTCATCGAGGTCGATCTCCGGACGCACGGCCCTGATGAGGTCGCGCGGCCGCACCGGAGGGCCGCGATGCCGAAGCGCGGCACGTCCCCCGGTCGTCGATTCCACGCAGGCATGCCAGAGGTCGGTGGCCGCCGCCCGCTCCGCCGCCCGTCCCGACAGCCGCGGGTCGACGCCGGCGAGCAGGCGGGCACGACACGGCTCGGTCAGGTCGTCACGCAGCCGCTCGAGCGCGTCGGTCTCCGTCAGCGTCCAGCGCACGGCCGTGTCGGACTCGTGACGGAGCCCGACGCACAGCAGGTGCCGCAGGACGTCGATCAGGCCCACCCGACCGCCCGCGAGGAGCGTCGCGGCGCGCGGGCCCAGCTCCGATTCGAGCACGGCGTCGATGTCGCAGCAGCCGATCCGCCCACTGGCGAGCGCCTC
>DNLZ01000423.1:4869-5092 GCA_003488325.1 Planctomycetaceae bacterium | reverse complement strand
CGCCTGGAGGCGTGCGCCACAGAGGCGTCGGCAGCCACGGCTTGATCGAGTGGATGCGGGTTTGCCTCGAGCGACGCTCCTGCCGTCCGGGCAGGGAGGCGAAGGGGGTCGGCGAACGCTCGACGAGCGTGTGGCCGCTCCGGCCACAGCGAGGAGACTTTTGCCGCCCCCGAGCCGGTGGTTCACCAACACCCGACGACCCACCATTCGCACGCCTGGAGGC
>DNLZ01000423.1:0-4492 GCA_003488325.1 Planctomycetaceae bacterium | reverse complement strand
CGCCACGGGCGCGTGGGCAGCCACGGGGAAGACGATACCGGGTCGGTAGCACTCAACCATGCCCGAACGGAATCGGATGCGGAGCGTCGCACCGCAGGTATCCTTGGGCTCACCTGCGCCACCGTTCCAAAGAAAGGACCCATCCATGCGCGCCACGCTCATCGCCCTGCTCGCCACCGCTGCCTGCGTCACGCTCGACGCCGCCGAGCCCGTCGTCTTTCCCAGCACCACGATCGATCTGGGGTGCGTCGTGAGCGATCTCGAGAAGAGCGTGAGGTTCTACACCGAGGGTGTCGGATTCCGGGAAGTGACCGGATTTGCCGTGCCTGCATCGCTCGCCACCGACGCCGGCCTCACCGACTCGAAGCCGCTCACCATCCGCGTCCTCGTCCTTGGTGACGACCCCGGCGCGACGAAGCTCAAGCTGATGCAGGTGGCGGGGACAGCGCCGCGGACCGGCGACACCGACTTCATCCACTCGCACACCGGCTTCCGCTACCTCACGATCATGGTGGACGACACCGACGCGGCGCTCGCCCGCCTCGCGAAGATCGGTGTGAAGCCGATCGCCAAGAGCCCGGTCGCCCTGCCCGAGACGCTCGCGCCCGGCATGCATCTGACGTGCGTGCGCGATCCCGACGGCAACCTCGTCGAGCTCGTCGCGCCGCGCAAGTAGGACGGGTGGCGGTCAGGGCGCCCGCTGCGTGCCCGACGCGGGTATCGTGCCGGCCCGTTCGAGCCAGCCGATGACCCCGGCGGCGAGGGCATCCGGCGACCGGGTCGCCGAATCGACCACGATCTCCGGCGCCTGTGGTTCCTCGTAGGGATCGTCGATGCCGGTGAAGTTCCTGATCTCGCCGGCCCGCGCCTTCTTGTAGAGTCCTTTGGGATCGCGGCGCTCGCAGACCTCGAGCGGGGCCCTGACGAAGATCTCGACGAAGTCGCCCGGGGCGAGCATCGCCCGCACGGCGTCGCGGTCGCGACGGTAGGGACTCACGAACGCGGTCAGGACGATGGTGCCGGCCTGCGCGAAGAGATCGGCCACCGCGCCGACACGGCGGATGTTTTCGGCGCGGTCCGCGGGGCCGAAGCCGAGCCCGAAGCGAACGGCAGCCTCCTCGCCGTAGCGGGCCCGCAACAGGGCGGGTGCTGCGTTGAGCCCGAGACGCACGTTGTCGCCGTCGAGCACGAACGTGCGGCAGCCACGGTCGTGCAGCAGGCGGTCCACGGCGTTGGCGAGCGTGCTTTTCCCGGAGCCGGACAGTCCCGTGAACCAGAGCACGCACCCCCTGTGGCCCGCGGCCCGCTCCCGGTCCGCACGGCTCACCGCGTGCTCGTGCCAGCGCACGTCCACCATCTCACCACCATGCTCACGATCGCTCATCGCACGATCCCCAGGGGCGACCGGGTGTCACCAGGCGTCGAGCCGCACGGTGCACTCGACCCGCTGCGGGGCGGCATCGATGCCCGGCCGCTCGACCGACAGCGTGATCGACTCGCCGGGACCGTGGCGGGCCACGCAGGCCGTGAGCGCCTCGAAGCCGTTGATCGGCTCGCCGTCGATCGCGACGACCACGTCACCGCTCCGGAGTCCGCCCAGTTCCGCCGCCGACCCCGGCTGGACCTGTCGAATCTCGCACGGTCCGGCGAGGCCGGCGGCGCTCACGCCGAGCTTGCCCCCTTTGCGCACGTCGATCTCGGCATCCGGCAGGCGGGCAGCGAGGGCGCGTGCCGCCTGGTCGTCGATGCCGGTGCCGTAGAGGTTGAGGATCCGCAGCCCGCGGAGTCTGCCGAGTACCGCCACCACGGAGCCGTCGATCGCCACGCCATGAAGGCTGAAGCGTGCCACGCCGCGGAGCCGGGCCACCTGCCGCAGGTCCTCCGCGGTGCCACGCCAGCCGGCACCGATGAGGACGTCGACGCCCGTGCCGCCACCCGGCTCCGGAGTGATCGTCGCCCCGAGCGATTCCAGCCGTGCGCGGGCCTCGTCGCCCATGCCGAGGAAGTGGAATTCGAGCACCGACGCGGCCATGTGTGCCGCCGGCTCCTCGCCGCGCTCGGTCAGTTCCTCGAGCACGTGCTCGGCCTCGGCCGCGACGTCCGGGTCATCGCTGTCGAGCATGCCGCGCACGATCTCGACGCCGCGGGCGACGACCTCCAGGTCGCCCTCGCGCATCGCCGTGGCGAGCGGCGCGAGCGCCTCCCGGCCGGCCCGCTCGAGGCTGCGTGCCGCGGCCTCGCGCCGGGCGAACTGGTCGGATCCGAGGTCCTCGACCCACCGGTGGATGGCCGCGACCGACTCCGGGTCGGCCTCCTCCGCCACCACGACGGCGCACGGCCAGACGGCGATCGCGGCGACGACGAAACGACTGGCGGCCACCCTGGCGACTCCCGCAACTCCGCCGAACTATACCAGCCGGAGGCGGCCGGCCGGCAGCGGACTACACTGCGCAGACGACCCGCGCGACAGCATCCCGGGTCTGCGGCCGTCGTGCCGCACGCCCCGCGTGCCGGGTTCCCGCATGACGCTCTCCCTCCGCCCGCCCCACGCCCCGACGCCTCCGCTGCCGATGTCGCGGCAGGAGATGCACGCCCGCGGCTGGGATGCCATCGACGTGCTGCTCGTCACGGGAGACGCCCACGTCGACCACCCGAGCTTCGCCAACGGTCTCATCGCCCGGCTGCTGGAGGCGGCCGGCTATCGCGTCGCCGTGCTCGCCCAGCCCGACTGGCGCACCTGCGAGCCCTGGCGTGAGTTCGGGCGGCCGCGCCTCTTCTGCGGCGTGTCCGCCGGCAACATGGACTCGATGATCAACCACTACACGGCGAACCGGAAGGTCCGCAACGATGACGCCTACTCGCCCGACGGACGGATCGGCCGTCGTCCCGACCGCGCGACGCTCGCCTACTGCCAGCGGTCGCGCGAGGCGTTTCCGGGCGTGCCCGTCATCGCCGGCGGCGTGGAGGCGAGCCTGCGACGCATCGCCCATTACGACTACTGGAGCGACTCCGTGCGCCGCTCGATCCTGCTCGACGCGAAGGCCGACCTCGTCGCCTTCGGCATGGGCGAACGGACGGTGCTCGAGATCGCGCGCGGGCTCGACGCGGGCCGGACGATCCGCGAACTCCGGAATCTCCGTGGCGTCGCCTATCGGCTCGGGGCCAGCGAGCCGCCACCCGAGGGTGCGGGTCCCGACTGGAGTGCCACGCTCGAGCTGCCCTCCTACGAGGAGGTGGCGGCCGATCCGCTCGCCTTCTGCGAGATGACGCGTGTCTCGCACCTCGAGACCAATCCGCACAACGCCCGCCGCCTCGTCCAGCGTCACGGCCGGGAGGCCGTCGTCGTCAATCCGCCGGCCCTGCCGCTCGCCCAGGACGAGATGGACGAGGTCTACGGTCTGTCCTTCACGAGGAGGCCGCACCCGTCCTACGGGACGGCACGGATCCCGGCCTTCGAAGTGGTCGAGCACAGCGTGCAGATCATGCGGGGCTGCTTCGGCGGCTGCACCTTCTGCTCGATCACGGCCCACGAAGGGAGGATCATCCAGAGCCGCAGCCGGGAATCCATCATCGGCGAAATCACCCTGCTCGCGCGGCAGCCCGGCTTCAAGGGAACGGTGTCGGACATCGGCGGACCGACGGCCAACATGTACCAGATGCGCTGCACCCGACCGGAGGTCGAGGCGAAGTGCCGACGGCTCTCGTGCGTGCACCCCACGGTCTGCAAGCTGCTCGGAACCGACCACGGCCCGCTCAAGGAGGTGATGCGCGAAGCGCGGAACGTCCCGGGGGTGAAGCGGGTGCTCGTCGCGAGCGGTGTGCGGATGGACCTCGCCCGCCGCGATCCGGAATACCTCCGGGAGCTCGCCGCGCACCACGTCGGCGGACACCTCAAGGTCGCCCCCGAGCACGTCGATCCGGAGGTCCTGCGGCTCATGAAGAAGCCCGCGGCGGACGACTTCGTGGAGTTCGACCGCGCGTTTCGGGCGGCCAGCCGTCGCGTCGGCCGGAAGCAGTACACGGTGCCCTACTTCATCGCGAGCCACCCGGGCAGCGGCATCGAGGAGATGATCGACCTGGCCGTGTTCCTCAAGCGCAACGGCTACAAGCCGGACCAGGTGCAGGACTTCATCCCGAGCCCCTTCGACATCGCGGCCTGCATGTACCACACGGGCCTCGATCCGATGACGCGGCAGCCGGTGAAGATCGCCAAGGGCCTTCGCAACCGGCGGATGCAGCGGGCCCTCCTCCAGTTCTTCAAGCCGGAGAACTGGTTCGAGGTGAGGAGGGCGCTCGAGCAGGCGGGGCGACGGGATCTCATCGGATCGGGCTGCGACTGCCTGATTCCCGACCGGCCGCCGCGCGAGGCGCTCGACCGGAAGCGGCGCGAGGCCACCCGCGCGATGACCGAGGAGACCTCGGGCGACCACCTGCGCGGCGGACCGGACGCACCCCCGTCGGCGCGTGAGGCCCCGCGCGCCGAGGGAGCCTC
>DNLZ01000128.1 GCA_003488325.1 Planctomycetaceae bacterium | reverse complement strand
ACCTACGGCCTCGGCACGGAGAACGCCAATCTGCCCGGGTTCGTCGTGCTCATCTCGTCGGGCGTGCAGCCCAACGGCGGCACGAGCAGCTTCGGCTCCGGTTTCCTGCCGAGCGTCTACCAGGGGGTGCAGTGCCGCTCCAAGGGCGACCCCGTGCTCTATGTCTCGGATCCGCCGGGCATGGACCGCTCGATGCGGCGGGCGAGTCTCGACGCGCTCAGGGACCTCAACGAGATCCAGGCCCGCGACCTCGGCAACCCCGAGACGCTCACGCGCATCGCGCAGTACGAGCTCGCCTATCGCATGCAGACGAGCGTGCCCGAGGTGATGGACATCTCCCGGGAGCCAGCGCACGTGCTCGCGGCATACGGTGCGCAGCCGGGGGGCGCCAGCCTCGCCAACAACTGCCTCCTCGCCCGCCGGCTGCTCGAGCAGGGCGTGCGGTTCGTGCATCTCTTCGACTGGGGCTGGGACTTCCACGGCACCGGCCCGGGTGAGGACATTCGGGACGGACTCACGAAGAAGGCGGCGACCTTCGACAAGCCCGCCGCCGCGCTCATCGAGGACCTCGAACAGCGGGGCCTGCTCGAGGACACGCTCATCCTCTGCACCGGCGAGTTCGGTCGCACCCCGTTCCGCGAGGGGCGCACGGCCGGCGGCAGCATCCTCGGCCGCGACCACTTCCCCGACTGCTACTCGATCTGGATGGCCGGGGGCGGAGTGAAGGGCGGGCTGACCTACGGTGCGAGCGACGATCTCGGCTTCCGCGTGGCCGAGAACGCCGTCCACGTCCACGACCTGCAGGCCACGATCCTCCACCTGCTCGGCTTCGACCACACGAAGCTCACGTGGCGATTCCAGGGACGGGACTTCCGGCTGACCGACGTGCACGGCACCGTCGTGGGCGGGCTGCTGGCGTGAGCGGTCCCGGCGCGGCGCATCCGCTCGAGTCGGCCACGTGGACGCCGCTTTCCGTGGGCGGCTATCTTCGGTGAGCGGCGGCGGTCGATCGCCGGAGGCAGGGCAGCAGGGGCGACGCATGAGGCGGAGGGTGGCGGTCACCGGGCTGGGCGTGGTCACGTCCCTCGGCAGGCAGGTGGATCTCTTCTGGGATCGGCTCGTGCGGGGTGACAGCGGCGTCGGCCCGGTCACGCTCTTCGACGTCACCGGCTACCGCGTGCAGTTCGGCGGGCAGGTGCCCTGGGAGCCGGAACGCGAGGACATCGCCGACGCCAAGGAGCTGCGTCGGCTCGACCGCTATTCGCAGTTCGCCATCGCCGCCGCGAAGGACGCCGTCGCGGACTCGGGCATCGCCTTCGACCGTGAGGAGCCCCATCGCTGCGGTGTGGCCATCGGGTCGGGGATCGGCGGGCTCCAGGAGTTCGAGACGCAGTTCGCGCGGATGGTCGACAAGGGCGTCGACAAGGTGTCGCCCTTCTTCATCCCGAAGCTGCTGCTCAACTCCGCGAGCGGCCACGTCTCGACGCTCTTCGGCATCAAGGGCCCGAACATCGCCATCGCGACGGCCTGCGCGAGCGCCGCCAACTCGATCGGTGCCGCCCTGCGGATGATCCAGTACGGCGACGCCGAGGTGATGGTCACCGGCGGCACCGAGGCGGCGCTCACGCCGATCGCGCTGGCGGGCTTCCAGAACATGCGGGCCCTGTCGTTTCGCAACGACGACCCGCAGCGGGCGAGCCGGCCCTTCGATGCGGATCGTGACGGCTTCGTGCTGGCCGAAGGCGCCGGGGTGGTCGTGCTCGAGGAGTGGGAGCATGCCCGGCGACGCGGCGCCCGCATCTACGCGGAGCTCAAGGGGCACGGGGCCACCGGGGACGCCGGGCACATCACGCAGCCGGACGACGCGGGCGCCGGTGCAGCCGAGGCGATGGCGGCGGCCCTGCGGGACGCGGCGATCGCTCCCGACGCCGTCGGCTACATCAACGCACACGGCACGAGCACGCCCCTCGGTGACAAGGCGGAGACCGCCGCGATCCGCCACGTGTTCGGCAGTCATGCGCGACGGCTGGCCCTGTCGAGCACGAAGAGCCAGCTCGGCCACACGCTCGGGGCGAGCGGCGGGATCGAGCTGGCGGTGTGCGCCCTCACGCTCACGCGGGGCGTCATCGCACCGACCATCAACCTCGAAACGCCCGACCCCGCCTGCGACCTCGACTACACGCCGAAGGTCGCCCGCGAGGCGCGGGTCGACGTCGTCATGTCGAACAACTTCGGCTTCGGCGGCCACAACGCGTCGCTGGTGCTGGCCCGCGCCTAGAGCGCATTCAAGATCCTCGCTCGGTCACACGCACGTGCGCCACGACCGGCCGGTGCCTGTCCCGTCCGTGTGGCCCAGCAATCCCTCTCTCCCACGTGGCGTACGCCTCCAGGCGTGCGAGCCCACAACGAAGCGCGAGCCGACCCAGCTCCTCGGAGTCGGCGCCAGGCACAGGGTCCCGTCTTCCGACACGCGTGACCGCATTCGCACGCTCGAAAGCGTGCGCCACGAGCGTGCAGGGATCGGCTCGTGCCAGTCCCTGGTGCGCGTGCCTCGTCCGCCCCGGGGGCCCCGTCAGGCTGACCGCGTCCTCGCGGGCAGGTCAGGACCGGTCGATGAAGCGGCCACGGAAGTGTCCATCGTCGGCCGGTGGACCGTAGGTCACGCCGAGCGATGGATCCGCGATCAGCCGCCCGTCGTCCGCGAGCGACCGCATCGCGTGGTCGCAGATCGTGGAGGTCAGCAGCGTGCGCTCGACGGGATAGGGGGGGCGGCCGGTGGCGAAGAAGCGTTCGATGTTCCACGTGAGCGGATCGAAGAACCGCGCACCAGGTGGTGGCGGCAGGACGAAGCAGGTGCTGACGGGCTCGGGACGGCCGCGTACCCGACCTGCGAACGCGAAGTCCGAAACGGCCTCGATGAGGTTGAAGACCGCTCCGCGTGTCCCGTCGCGATACTCGATGAGCGTGCAGACAGGCGTGCGCACCTGCTCCCTCACGTCGCCGTAGTTGCGGCTCGGGCAGCGGGAGAGCGCGTGCTCGAGGAGGGTCCACGACCAGCGTCCCTCATCCCCCGCCCGCCACACCGCCTCCCCGGAGATCGTCTGCACCGACGCGACACCCGTCTCGCCGCCCGGACGCCGCTCGAGCATGCACTGGAGCACCTCCAGCACGTGGAACAGGTACACGTCCCACGTCGCCCGGTCGTACCCGACGATCGCGACGCCTTCGGTGAACGGCGTGCCGGGGGCGGGAGCGAACGCCGGCTGCCGCCAGGTGACCGGGAGCGACGAACCGGCCATGAGCCCGAAGCCGAGATCGCGGGCGGTCGCCACCATCTCCGCCGCGTGGCGGTGGTCGTAGGAGAGGTGCTTGTCCACGAAGACCGGCACGCTCCGGCCGCTCGCGCGGAAGACGTCGGTGATCGCCCGAAACATCTCGTATCGGGGATAGAGCACCTGCCCCCGTTCGTTCACGGGATAGTCGCCGTGCTCGATGATGAGCAGCACGGCATCGACGTCGAGGGTCTTTCCGCCGCCGAGCGCCCGTTCGACCGAATCGCAGAGCTCGATGCCATGGCGACGGCAGACCTCGGGCCCCAGGTCGTCGGCCGGCTGCTGGTGGTTGAACATCCGCACGAGGCGGAACGGTGGTCGATGGGAAAGGCCGTCGATCGTGTAGCCGTGGATGAAGCGGCCGGCGATGTGGTAGGCGTGCGACCGCAGGCGGTAGATGGAGTTGATCGCGGCCACGCGGGGAAGGTC
>DNLZ01000359.1 GCA_003488325.1 Planctomycetaceae bacterium | reverse complement strand
GCGCATCCGAGATACGTGTGTCGCCGGCTCGGGGGCGGCAAAAGTCTCGTCGCGTGGGCCGCCGCGGCCCAATGCTCCTCGAGCGTTCGCCGACCCCCTTCGCCCACCCGCTTTGGTCTGCCCCGTCGTCGCTCCACCTGCGCAAGCCGTGCTTTAGCCGCCGGCCGGCGCGGGAGGACGCGACGACAGACGCGAGATCTTGCCGGCGACGGCGTTCGCCGCGGCCCTGACGTCACCGACGGGATCCTGCCCGAGCGACGCGACGAGCGTGGCGACCCCGTCCGGCGGAGCCTGCGCCGACTCATCCATCAGCAGTCCGATGGCCTTGAGTGCGTTCACGACGATGAGCACGCGGCGATAACGGGTCGCCTGGGCTGCTTCGTCTCCCTTGGCTGCGGGCGGGTCGGGCAGCGCGAGCATCTCGGAGAGCGTGTCCCACGAGGCATCGCTCCCCTGTCGCGCGAGGCCCACCGCGGCGTTGTAGCGCACCTCCTCGGCAGCGTCCTCGAGCAGTCCTTCGAGTCGCTCGATCGCCGCGTCTCCTCCCAGCACACCGAGCGTGTAGGCTGCCGCGGACCGCAGGCCCTGGTCGTCGGCGGAGGCCGTCTGCAGCACCGCGGAACGGACCGCCGCGGGGTCGTCGAACGACCGGCCCGCCGCCGCGAGGTTTGCCGAGAGGACCGCGAGCGCCTCGACCGCGGTGCGCGCCGTCTGCGGGTCGTCGTCGTCCCGGGCCCGCTCGATCAGTGGTTCCGCCGCTTCGGGCACCGCGAATTCGCCGAGGGCGCGGCAGAGGTACCCGCACAGCGTCCGCGACTGCTCGCCGGTATGGCCGCCCCCGCGGGGCCGGCCGCTGCCCACCTCGTCGCGCAGGATCGAGGCCAGTTCGCCCGCCAGACGCGTGTCGCTCTTGAGCACGCCGCCCCCAGGACCACGCAGGTCGTTCGCCAGGTTCAACGCGGCCTGCCAGCGGCCTTCGTTCGCGCGACGCAGGGTGCGGACGTAGGCCTCGGGGTCGTTGCCGAGCTGGGCGAGCCAGTGGAAGGCGAGCCAGACGAAGACGATGATGGAAACGATGATCGCCGGGACGACGAAGAGCTGCACGAGGAAGGCTGCGCTGGGCGGCTCCACCGGCGGAAGCACGTCGGGCCCGGCGTTCGGAACACCACGCCGCGGAGCATCTGTCGGGGGCGGAATGTGCGACATCGTGCGTGCGAATGCGCTCCGTCGTCTCGGTGGGCCACGTGCCGGCGGTTTCGTACCCGACACAACCCAATGTTTGAAGTGTAGCACCGGGCCCGAGTTTGACCGCCCGAGGTGGTCTCCTGCCTCCGATCGAGGATCACGGCATGGATGAGCCATCAGGGTCGGCGGGGCCGGTCGGTCGTGGATGCGAGCCCGTCGAGTGGCTCGACGCTCGTCTCGCGGGCGTGGGTGAGAACCTCGCGCTCGACGAGGCACTGCTCGAGGCCGCCCACGAGGGTACGCTTCGTGGCCCGATTGCCCGCGTGTGGATGTCGGAGGCTCCCGCCGTCGTGGTCGGCGCGTCGAGTCGCCTGTCCGAGGAGGTGGATCTCGATGCGTGCACCGCGGCGGGGGCTACGGTCCACCGGCGGCCGAGCGGCGGGCTGTCGGTGGTGATCGGCCCGGGATGCCTGATGTGGTCGCTGGTCTGGCCGGCCGAGGCGACGCTGCCGGCCATCGATGCGATCCACGCGAGGGTGCTCGATCCACTCGCCGCCGCCCTGCGCGCAGCGGGGCCGCAGGTGGTGCGCCGTGGCACCAGTGACCTCGCGGTCTGCGTCGGTGGCGAGGAGCGCAAGGTCTCGGGCAACGCGCTGCGGGTGCGGCGTCGCGCCTGCCTGTATCACGGCACCATGCTCGATCGCTTCGACCTCGCGCTGGTGGAGCGACTCCTCCGGCACCCGCCCCGCGAGCCGGAGTATCGCGGCGGTCGGCCCCACCGCGCGTTCCTCGCCAATCTGGGCCTTGGCCGCGCGGCGATCGAGGCGGCTGTGCGGCGCGCCTTCGGGGCGACTGCGGTGCGCCACGAGTGGCCGACGGCCGTCGTCGCGCGACTCGTCACGGAGCGATACTCGAATCCGGCGTGGGTCGGCCGGCTCGGGTGACGTCGTCGGCCGGCCCAGCGTCACGGCGCTGGCAATCTGGGTGGACTTGCGCGAAGCGGTGGGTTGGGGAGACGCCGCTCGCCGAGATGATCGTGAACCGTCCCGGCCGCCGATGCTCACTCGTGGACACGGGCCGCGTGCAGCGGACGCCCCTCGTGCGACCGGGACGAAATCCTCTTTCGTCGGCGGACGCCCCCGGGTACGGTTCCCAGCCCGTTCGACAGGATGTCGTTCGTCAGTCAGCAACAGGAGGTTGCCCGATGCGCCTGCACATGAACGCCGCCGACGTCCGCGGCCTGGTCGCCCGTCACTTCCTGCACCTCGGTGCCGACGAGGCGGACGTTGCCGACGTCCAGGAAAACATCCGCATCGATCGCGGGCGGTGCGTCGCCCGCTGCTACCGGGTGGCCGACATGTTCGCCATGTGGCTCATCGACGTCGGCGTCCTGCAGTTCTACGACGCCGATGGCGAAATGCTGCATACCGTGAATCTCTTCACGGAGCTCCTGCCGCACCGCGCCGCCGCCTGAGCCGGCTCGGTCGAATTCGGGGGGACGGCGGGATCGCTCGTGCGACCTCGTCGAGGGGGGCGTGCGAGTGCAAGAGGGCAGGTGGGCGATGACATCGCGCAGTGACGGTCCGGCACTCTCCATCGTGGTGCCGACCGTGGACGACACCGCCGCGCTCGAGGAGACGCTCGTCAGCGTCCTCGAGAACCGGCCGGACGACTGCGAGATCGTCGTGCCGATCGCGTGTCGCTACGACGATCCCTGGAACATCTCCGAGGAGGTCCGTTTCGTCACCGCTCCTCCGCACGCCGGATTCGCCTCGTGTGCGAACCTCGGCATCGCGGCGAGTCGCGGCCGCGTGATCCACGTCCTGGCCGCCGGGTGGCGCGCCACGCACGGCTGGGCGGATGCCGCGCTCGCACGATTCAGCGATGGCTCCGCTGCCGGCGGTGTGGCCGCCGTGGTGCCGCTCGTCGTGAGCGGGACCGACGTTCGACACGTGGTGTCGGCGGGAATTCGGCTGACGCGCGGCGGTCGGCGCGTGGCGGTGGTGCCGCGGCGCTCGCGACGCGATGGCACGAGTGCCGGAGTCGACGTAGCCCGCCTGCGACCATCATCGCCGATTCTGCAGGCCGGTTTCTGGCGGGCCGACGTGCTCGCCGCGACGGGCGAGGGCTTCGCCACCGTCTGCGGGAACGATTGGTGCGACGCCGACATGGGAATCACGATCGAAGCGATCGGCGGCCGCGTGGTGGTCGCGGACGACGCGTGCGTCGTGGAAGGGCCGACGCCGCAGCCGACGCGGGGCTTCGCCCACGGACTGTATGCGGAGCGGGTGTTCTGGCGGTCGCTCGCGGCGCGGTCGCTCCTGCCATCCGTGCTGCTGCATGCCTGGGAAGTGGTGCGATCGGCGCTCCTCGGAGCCCCCCTGGGCACGGTGCCGACCCTGCTCGGCCGCGCCGTGGCGCTCCTGCAATTCGGCAACTACATCGCCCACGCCCATCGGATGCGGGGCATCCGCGCCGCGATGTCGGCGGAAGCGGACGACACTCCGACGACGGTGCGGATCGACGAGCCACACCTGTCCGTCGCGCCGCCGCACCGTCGCCGCCGTGGCGAGACGCAGTTTCGCAAGTCGGCGTGAGCGGGACGGCCGCGTGGTGCGTCCGCATCGCATCCCGAGCTCGGTGCGCCCCGACCATCGACCGGCGTCATGCGCGGTGGCGAACCGCGCGTCGCGGGGCGATTCGCGTCGAGTCCGCCGCTCCACGTGCCGAACGACCGTCCTGCTGTTTCCCGCGACGGACGGCTGGTAGACTCCACGCAGCCGGGTGCAGGAGCCGTGACACGCTGGTGTGCAGCCGCCCGGATCCGCATTCGCCCTCGTAGCTCAATTGGATAGAGCGTCAGCCTCCGGAGCTGAAGGTTACAGGTTCGATCCCTGTCGAGGGTA
>DNLZ01000406.1 GCA_003488325.1 Planctomycetaceae bacterium | reverse complement strand
CGCTGGAGTGCCGGCCACGCTTCTTTTTGCAGGTGGAGGCGGCCCGGTTCAGGTCGCGCGGGCCCGCACCTCGAGCAGGACGCTCTCGTTGTCGCCGCCGCGAATCGGCCAGGAGCCGATCCGGCGCACCGTGACGTGGCGACCGAGACCGACGGCGGCGGCCGCCTCGAGTTCCGCCTGCCAACTCGGCCCCTTCACGACCAGCATCCGGCCGTAGTGGTCGCGCAAGGGCTCGAACCAGCGGAGCAGCTTCGTCAACGGCGCGACGGCCCGCACGACGAGCGTGTCGAAGCGGCTGGCGTCGCCGGCGGTGCCGCCCCGCTCGGCGACGAGCGTTTGGGCGGCGATCGCGTGCACCGGCAGGTCCAACCCGATCTCCGCGACGATTCCCGCGACGGCGCGGGCCCGCTTGCCGACGCTGTCACACAACTCGACGCGCAGGTCGGGTCGGAGAATCGCCAGCAGCACGCCCGGCACGCCGCCCCCGGTGCCGACGTCCAGCACCCGCTCGCCACGGGCGAGGTGCGGCACGATCGCCGCGGCATCCCCCACGTCCCGCGACACGAATCGGTCGACATCCGTGTGCCGCGTGAGGTTGAGCCGCTCGTTCCACGACCACAGGCTGGTGGCGTAGGCCGCGAGTTGCGGCAGCGACTCGGTCGGCACACCGATCCCCAGTCGTCCGCACCCGTCGGCGATCGCCTCGGCCAGGCCGGCAACGTCGCTCACTTGATGAAGAGCATCTCGCGGTAGGTCGGCAGCGGCCACAGGTCATCCGGCAGGATCGACTCGACCTGGTCCGCCGCCTCCCGCAGCGAGGCGAGCGCGGGAATGACCACGTCGTGGAAGTGGCCCGCCTCGCGCCGCAGGTCGCCGTCGCCGTGATGGTCGAGCGTCGCCTCGAGCGCGTCGATCCGCTGCTCGAGGGACCCGACGAGCTTCGTGAGCTTGTCGAGCGTCCCCATGTGGGGCTTCTGGCCGAGGCCCTGCATCTTCGCCGCCGTGTCGACGAGCTCGCCCTGATATCGGTAGGCCGCCGGAAGAATCATCGTCTTGGCGATCTGCAGGGCGGCCTGGCCCTCGGCGTTGATGTCCTTGCAGTACCGCTCCATGTAGATCTCGTAGCGGCTGCGCATCTCCCGCTCCGACAGCACCCCGTACTTGGCGAACATCGCCAGGTTCTTCGGCGCCACGAGCTGATCGAGGGCCTCGGGCGTGGTGCGGAAGTTGGGCAGCCCGCGCCGCGCCGCCTCCGCGTGCCACTCCTGGGAGTACCCGTTGCCGTTGAAGATCACGGCCTTGTGCTCCGAGATGATCCGCTGCAGGAGCGCCGTCACCGCGGCGGGCAGCTTCGAGGCATCCCCGCCGGTCGCCCGCTCGAGCTCCGTCGCAACGGCGTCGAGGCTCTCGGCCATGATCGTGTTGAGGGCCACGAGCGGACCGGCGATCGACTGGCTCGCCCCGACCGCGCGGAACTCGAACTTGTTGCCCGTGAAGGCGAACGGGCTGGTGCGGTTGCGGTCGCCGGCGTGCTTCGGCAGGGGCGGCAGCGTGTCGACGCCCACCGTGAGCGTCCCCATGCTCTTCGAGCTCGTCGCCCGGCCCTGTTCGAACTGCTCGAAAATGTCGGTGAGCTGCTCGCCGAGGAAGATCGAGATGATCGCCGGCGGGGCCTCGTTGGCGCCGAGACGATGGTCGTTGCCACTGGAGGCGACGACCGCCCGCAGGAGATCCGCATGCAGGTGCACCGCCCGGATCACCGCCGCGCAGAAGACGAGGAACTGCATGTTGGCGTGCGGGCTCTCGCCCGGCTCGAGCAGGTTGCCGAGCCGGCAGCCGAGCGACCAGTTCACGTGCTTGCCGGAGCCGTTGATGCCCTGGAAAGGTTTTTCGTGCAGCAGGCAGGCCATGCCGTACTTCTGCGCCACGCGCGTGAGCATCTGCATGATCGACTGCTGGTGATCGGTCGCGATGTTCGCGTTCTCGTAGAGCGGCGCGATCTCATACTGGCTCGGAGCCACCTCGTTGTGCCGCGTCTTGACCGGCACCCCGAGCTTGAAGAGCTCACGCTCCGTCTCGAGCATGCAGGCGAGCACCCGCTCCGGGATCGCCCCGAAGTACTGGTCCTCGAACTCCTGCCCCTTCGGCGGCTTCGCGCCGAAGAGCGTGCGTCCCGTGACGACGAGATCGGGCCGCGCGAAGAAGAAGTTGCGGTCGATCAGGAAGTATTCCTGCTCGGGACCGGCCGACGCCGTGATGGGGCCCACGTCCTTGTGGCCGAAGAGCGCGAGGACGCGGCGGGCCTGCTTGTCGACCGCCTGCATCGAGCGCAGCAGCGGCGTCTTCTTGTCGAGCGCCTCGCCCGTCCACGAGCAGTACGCGGTGGGGATGCAGAGCGTGGTGCCGTTGGGATTGTCGAGGATGTAGGCGGCGCTCGTCGGATCCCAGGCGGTGTATCCGCGCGCCTCGAACGTGGCCCGCAGGCCGCCCGACGGGAAGCTCGACGCGTCGGGTTCCCCCTGGATCAGCTCCTTGCCCGAGAACTCGGCGATCGCGTCGCCGTCGCCGGTGGGCTGGAGGAAGCTGTCGTGCTTCTCGGCGGTGAGGCCGGTCAACGGATAGAAGACGTGCGCGTAGTGCGTGGCGCCCTTCTCGATCGCCCAGTCCTTCATCGCCAGCGCCACCGCGTCGGCGATCGACGGATCGAGCGGCTTCCCCTGCTTGATCGTCGCCTGGAGCGCCTTGTACACGCTCTTCGGCAGCCTGTCCTTCATCACCGCGTCGCTGAACACGTTCGCGCCGAAGAGCTCGCTCGTCGGCGTCTCCCGGAAGTTCCACGAAGGACCGGTGGGGCGATAGGTGTTGATGGCGGCGATGGCGCTGGCGCGTGCGGTTGTCATGGGCGGCGGATGGCCTCGAGGGATGGAAAACCGGTCACCGATGACCGGGAACCTATCCGGCGCCACGCGCCCGTTCAAGCAGCCGGGCGTGCGGCCGACGGCGGCGCGACACGCGCGGCGTTTCCGGGACCGTCACCGCGCGGCGGTGGTCCGCGCGGCCGGCGGCGCGGAAGCCTGCGCGGGCAGGGCACGACGCGCGGCCTCGAGGGCCGCATCGAGCGCCGCGTCGACGTCGGACGAGACGACACCGTCGATCGGACGGGCGACGGTCTGCACGGCGAGGTCCGGCTCGACGCCCTGCTTGCTGTAGGGCAGCCCCTTGGGCGAGAAGAACTTCGCCGTCGTCAGACGCATGCCGACGCCCGCCGAATCGAGCGGAAAGATGCCCTGGATCGAACCCTTGCCATAGCTCTTCGAGCCGACGATCGTGCCGCGGCGATGGTCGCGGATGGCGCCGGCGAGAATCTCGCTCGAGCTGGCCGAGTCACCGTCGATCAGCACGACCAGCGGCACGCGCCAGGTGCCCGGTCGGCCGGCGGAATAGTTGAAGTCCTCTTCCGGGCTGCGACCGCGGGTCGCGACGACGAGTCCGCGCTCGAGGAAGAGGTCGGCGACGTCGACGGCGGCGGAGAGAAGTCCTCCCGGATTGCCCCGCAGGTCGAGCACGAGCGACCGCATCCCCGAGTCATGGAGCCGGCGGAGGGCCTGCTCGACGTCGGCCGCGGTCGTCTTCTGGAAGGACGTGAGCTTGAGGTAGCCCACGCCCGCCGCCACGTCGAGCATCCGCACGCCCTCGACACTGGGGACGTCGACGTGCTCGCGCCGCACGGTGATCGCGCGGGCCGGCGCCGGCGCCCGAAGGACGGCGAGCGTGACGAGCGATCCCTCCGGTCCCTGCAGGAGGTGCGCGGCCTCGTCCACCGAGAGGCCGCCGAGCGGACGGCCGCCCACGCCGACGAGGTGGTCTCCCGCGCGGAGCCCGGCTCGCTCCGCGGGACTGCCGGGGATCACGTGGACCACGAGCAGGCCGTCGTCGGCTGCCTTCAGCTCGACGCCGAGCCCGACGAAGCGTCCCTCGATCTGCGCGTAGAGGTCGTCGAGTTGGCCGTTCGTGAGAAACGCCGAGTATTCGTCGAGCCCGCCCGCGGCGGCGGCGGCCATCTCCATGAGCGTGACGGAGGGCTCGATGCCGAGGACCGCATGGGCCGTGCGGGCGATCCACGCCGCCACGGTTTCGGCGTCGGCCTGCGACGCCACCGGACGGGAGGAGGCGAGTCGCTGAACCTGCTCGCGGTACAGCGTGCGCCGCTCCGGGGTCGCCCCGGGCGCGTGCCACGACACGAATGTCGGGTCGTCGATCGCGATGTCGATGGCGCGGAGGCCGCGGGCCGAGAGCCTCGGGAAGTCGGGCGACTCCACGTGGTGCGATGCGATCCTGCCGAGCACCTCGGCGTAGACACGCCGCGCCGACGCCTCCGAGAGTGAGGTGAGCTGCCGCCGGTAGGCGGGCTCGGCATGCCGTCGCGCGACCTCGCAGTGGAGCTTCGCGGTGTCGTAGTGCCGCTCGAGGGCCGGCAGCAGCACGCCCTTGCGGGCCGCCGTCTCGCAGAGCGCGACGACGTCCGACCAGCGGCCTTCCTGAAGGAGCGACGACGTCCTGGCGACGAGATCGTCGCCCGCGACCGCGTTCGGCGCCGCGGCCGGGATCCAGGTGAGCGGGCCGTCGGCGGCGGACACGGCGCTGCCGAGGCACGCCGTCACGATCGTCACGACCAGCACGATCGACCGAGCCATCGCACCTCGCCCCGGCCGCCCCGCCAAGCGCCTGGCCGCGGTGCCGCAAGGGAGGGACGTCGGGTGCAGGACGTCGATCACGTGGGCGATCCGTTCGCAGGACAGACCGCGGTACGCCGCGGAGGCACGCGGTCCATCCTCGAACCGCTCGCGATTATGGATCACGTTCGGGGTGGAAGCAAAAACGTTCGCCGTCGATGAGGGGCCGTCGCTCGTGTTTTTCGTGCCGGTCCGCCGGATGAACCCGCATCATCCGCACGGGCGGATCGGGCGACACGTTGGTAGGATGAAGGTCATGAGCAGCCCGACCGAATCCGCCGCCGCGGCCGTCGAGCCCCAGCCCACGCTCGTGCTCCTCGAGCGCGTGCGGAGCGGCGATGCCACGGCGGTCAATCACCTGTTGGCGCGGCACCGTGCGGCGATCAGGCGGCTCATCGATCGCCGGATGGACCGGGTGGTGCAGCGGCGGGTGGACGCCAGCGACATCGTGCAGGACGTGCTCGTCGAGGCGAACCGCCGCCTCGGCGACTACCTCGCGAACCCGACGATGCCGTTCCAGTTGTGGCTGCGGCACATGGCCCGCGATCGCCTCATCGACGCACACCGGCGGCACCGAGTGGCGGCGTCCCGCAGCGTCGACCGGGAGGTGCCGATCGCGGACGACGCCGACCGGTCGCTGCCCGGCCCGGCCGCCCAGATCACCGATCGTGAGCTCACGCCGGCTGCGGCTGCGACCTGGCATGAACTGGAGCGAAGATTCGCCGCCGCGGTGGAGCTCCTCGACGAGGGTGACCGCGAGATCGTGCTCTTGCGGCACTTCGAGCATCTCTCCACGGCCGAGGCGGCCGAGGCCCTCGGGCTCACGAAGCCGGCGGCCGGGATGCGGTATCTGAGGGCGATGCGGCGGTTGCGGCTGCTGCTCGAGGACGGTGCCGATTCCGGCAGCGCGTGAACGGTGGTGGGCCGGACACGGGCGTCGGCCGGTCTACCATGTGCCGGGAGTGATCCTCGCGTCCGCGTGTCCCACCTCGCGTGCCTCGTCGCAGCATGTCCCGTTCCGCCCATCCCGCCACCAGCCTCACGCCCCGACCGCGGGGCCGCGCGCTCGACACGCCGCTCTCGGCGGAGCAGGAGGAACGGCTCGCGGGGCTCGTGGAGACGCTCTCCGAGGCGGTCGGCGACGAGGCCCACGCGCTTCTCGAATCGTCCGTGCGGGAGCATCCCGACCTGGGCGGTCACCTGCGCGAGCTCTTCGCGGCGATGGCGATGGCCGATGCCGTGTCGCAGCAGTCGACGATTTTCGCGCTGGATGCCGATGGCATCGTGCGTGAGCCGGCGACGCCGGCGCCGTGGCCGTCTGCGGGTATCGAGCCGGGCGGAGAAGGGCGCAACCGCTTCATCCCGGGTGGCACGCCACTGCCCGCGACCTTCGGCGACTACGAACTCGTCGAGGAGATCGGCCGCGGCGGGATGGGTGTCGTCTATCGCGCGGTGCAGCGCAGTCTCGGACGTGTCGTGGCCCTCAAGATGCTCCTGCGACGGGATCTCGCGGGCCCGGCCGACATCGCGCGGTTTCGCATCGAGGCGGAGGCTGCGGCGCGACTCGACCATCCCGGCATCGTCTCGATCTTCGAGGTGGGCGAGCAGGACGGCCATCCCTTCTACAGCATGCAGTTCGTCGAGGGGACGACGCTGGCCCAGCGGCTCGCGGCCGGCCCCCTGCCCGTCCGTGAGGCGGCGTCGCTGCTCGCGAAGGTCGCGGACGCGGTCGAGGCCGCCCACCGGCGCGGCGTGCTGCACCGCGATCTCAAGCCGTCCAACATCCTGATCGACGCCGCGGGCGAGCCGCACGTCTCCGATTTCGGGCTCGCGAAGCAGCTCGAGGCGTCCGAGTCGATGACCCACACCGGCGCGATCCTCGGCACGCCGTGCTACATGTCGCCCGAGCAGGCCGCCGGCAGTCGCGGTGACGTCGGTCCGACGAGCGACGTGTGGAGCCTCGGCGCGATCCTCTACCAGATGCTCACCGGCCGCCCGCCCTTCCAGGCCGCGGGGCCGATGGACACGCTCCTGGCGGTGCTCGAGACCGACCCGCCGGTTCCAAGGTCGCTCGACCGCGGCGTCGATCGCGACCTCGAGATGATCGCCCTGCGGTCGCTGCAGAAGCCGCAGGATCTCCGCTACGCCTCGGCGGCGCACCTCGCCGCCGACCTGCGGGCGTACCTCGCCGGCGAGCCGGTGGCGGCCCGGCGGGGCGGTCTGGCGGACATCGTCAGCCGCCTCTTCCGCGAGACGCATCACGCGGTCGTGCTGGAGAACTGGGGCCTGCTGTGGATGTGGCACTCGGTGGTGGTGCTCACGCTCTGCGTCACCACCGACGTGCTCGCCTGGCAGGGCGTGCAGAGCCGATGGCCCTACGTGGTGCTCTGGGGCGGGGGGCTCGCCCTCTGGGCGCCGATCTTCTGGGCCCTGCGGCATCGCACCGGTCCGGTGACGGCCGTCGAGCGGCAGATCGCCCATGTCTGGGGTGGCGGCATGATCGCGAGCGTGCTGCTCTTCTGGGTCGAGGCGCTCCTTCACGACAACGGCCGCGAGCTGCAGGTGCTCACGCTCTCCCCCGTGCTCGCGCTCATCGCCGGCATGGTCTTCTTCGTGAAGGCGGGCATCCTGTCGGGCGCCTTCTACATGCAGTCCGCCCTGCTCTTCGCGACGGCGCTCGTGATGTGCCTGGTGCCCCGCTACCAGCACGTCATCTTCGGGCTCGTGAGCGCCGTCTGCTTCTTCGTGCCGGGCCTCAAGTACTTCCGCCAGCGCGGCCGCTCGTGAGCGGTCGATCGTGGGGTCAGTAGACGAACGGGCGCGGCAGGAAATCGGCCAGCCGGAACGTCCCGCCACCGTCGATCAGGATGACGGTGTCCGGATGGCCGAACTCCGCGATCACCTGCAGGCACGCGCCGCACGGCACGATCGCGTCGACGGGCCGGCCGTCGGCGTCGCGGCACGTCAGCGCGATCCATCCGAGCCGCCGGTGGCCCGCCGCGACGCCCGCGCAGATGGCGGCACGTTCGGCACAGATCGTGAGTCCGAAGGACCCGTTCTCGACGTTCGCGCCCCGGTGCACGACACCGGGCGCCTCGGCGAACACGGCCGCCGCGCCGACATGCCACCTGGAATAGGGTGCATGGGCGTGGGCCGCGACGGCACGGGCCTCCGCGAGGAGCGAATCCGGGTCGGGATACGGGGGTGTGATCTCGGCCATGCGTGCGCGGCGCCGGAGAACCGGGAATCCGGCAAGGGATATGCTGGCGGCGCCGCGAACGCAAGCAGGTGCCCGGCGACGGCACGCCGCCGCGGCAGACGAGGAGCCTCCCTGCCATGCCGCGCCATCCGTCCCGGTTCGTCGGTCGTGTCGTGTCCTTCGTGGTGGCCTCGTGCGCGACGGCGATGCCGGCCTTCGCCGCGCCCCGCAACATCCTCGTCGTCGTCACCGATGACGAGAGCCCGACACTCGGCTGCTACGGCGACCCGGTCGCCGTGACACCGGCGATCGACGCGCTCGCCGCGGACGGCACCCTCTTCACGCACGCCTTCGCGACCACTGCCAGCTGTTCGGCGAGCCGCTCGGTCCTCCTCTCGGGACTGCACAACCACGCCAACGGTCAGTACGGGCATCAGCACGACTTCCACAAGTTCGCCAGTTGGTACGACGTGGTGAGCCTGTCGCTTCCGCGCGCGCTCGCGGCGGCCGGCTACCGCACGGCACGGATCGGCAAGTTCCACGTGGCGCCCGAGGAGGTGTATCACTTCGAGCAGGTGCTGCCGGGGGGCGAACGCAACCCTGTCGCGATGGCCGAACGCTGCCGGGACTTCATCGCGTCCGCCGACGGGCGTCCCTTCTTCCTCTACTTCGCCACCGCCGACCCGCACCGCGGCGGCGGCGTCGATGCCGCGTCGCCGCTCGAACTCAAGCCCGACCTCTTCGGCAACCTGCCCGCGCGGGCCGCGCACCCGGGCGTCGAGGAGGTGTTCGTCGATCCCGCCGCGGTCCCGGTGCCCTCCTTCCTGCCCGACACGCCCGAGACCCGCGCCGAACTCGCCCAGTACTACCAGAGCTGTGCGCGGGTCGATCAGGGACTCGCCCGTCTCGTCGCGATCCTCCGCGAGGCGGGCGTCTACGACGAGACGCTCATCGTCTTCACGAGCGACCACGGCATGGCCTTCCCGGGCGGCAAGACGACGGTCTACGAGCCCGGCCTCCGCGTGCCGCTGGTCGTGCGCGACCCGCACGCCGCGCGACGCGGCGTGCGGTCCGACGCGCTCGTGAGTCACATCGACCTCGCGCCGACCCTCCTCGACTTCGCCGGCGCCCTCGACCGGGAACGCAACCGTCCCGCCCGCTGGGTCGCGCCCGCGGAGTACTGGAAGGACAAGCCGTATGCCGCCGGCGAAAACCGCGGTCCCCGACGCGGACTCGATGCCTACCACGGCCGGTCGTGGCTCGGCATCCTCGGCGACCCGGAGGCCGGGCATCACGACGAGCTCTTCGCGTCGCACACCTTCCACGAGATCCAGATGTACTACCCGATGCGGGCGGTGCGCGACCGCGACTACAAGCTCATCTGGAACATCGCGCATCCCCTGCCCTACCCGTTCGCCAGCGACCTCTGGGCCGCCTCCAGCTGGCAGGCCCAGTACCGCCGCTCGCAGAACGCCCCCTGGGGCCGGCGCACCGTGGGCGCCTACATCCATCGCCCCGCCTTCGAGCTCTACGACATGCGGAGCGATCCCGACGAGACGACGAACCTCGCGACCGACCCCGCCCATGCCGAGACGCTTGCCCGCTACAAGGAGCGCCTCCGCGCCCGCCAGCGTGAACTCGGTGACCGGTGGGAGACCAAGTGGGAATACGAATGATCCGGACGCTGCTCCCGTGCCGTCCGTTCCGGGGACGCGCCGTCGGACCTCGACCGCCGCGTGCCCCGTCGACCGTCACGGTGCGTCCTCGCGGTCGGCTATGATCGGGAGCCGATCCGGCGGGAGCCAGAGCATGCCAGGTGTTCACGTCTCGACACACCCGCTGGTCGCCGAGCACCTCGTCGCCCTGCGCAACCCGGCCACGCGGCCGCCGGAGTTTCGGCGGGTGATCCGTGAGGTGACCCGGCTGCTCGCCTCCGAGGCGCTCGCCGACATCCCCACGCGGCCGGTGCGAGCGCCGACGCCGCTGGGCACCGCGCAGGGCCGCGAGATCGCCGAACGGGTGGCGATCGTGCCGATCCTGCGGGCGGGCCTCGGGATGGCCGACGGGCTGCTCGAGGTGATTCCCGACGCCCAGGTCTGGCACATCGGCCTCTTCCGCGACGAGGCCACGCTCGAGCCCCGCGAGTACTACAACAAGCTGCCACGGCGGCTGGCTGCCGACGTGGCGATCGTGGTCGATCCGATGCTCGCGACAGGCGGCTCGGCCGTGCGCACCTGCGAGATCGTCCGCGCCGCGGGCATCCCGCGGATCGTGTTCATCGCGATCCTGGCGGCACCCGAAGGGATCGCGCGGCTCGGGTCCGAGGTCCCGGAGGTGACGATCCACGTCGCCGTCCGCGACGACGGCCTCGACGCCCGCGGCTTCATCGTGCCGGGGCTGGGCGACGCGGGCGATCGGCAGTTCGGCACCACGGCCCAGCACGCCTGACCAACCCGCTTGGAGGCCGCCGTGCGGGCCGTGGATCTGATCCGTCGCAAGCGGGATGACGGCGAACTCGCGCCGGACGAGATCCGGTTCCTCGTCGCCGGCGTCACCTCGGGCGCCGTGCCCGAGTACCAGTGGGCCGCGCTCCTCATGGCGATCGTGTGGCGCGGCATGAACGCGGCGGAGACCGAGGCCCTCGTCGACGCGATGCTCCACTCGGGCACGGTGATCGACCTGTCGGACCTTCCGGGTCCGAAGGTCGACAAGCACTCGACCGGCGGCGTCGCCGACACGACGAGCCTGATCCTCGCGCCGGTCGTGGCCGCCTGCGGCGCGACCGTGCCGATGGTGTCGGGCCGGGGGCTCGGCCACACCGGCGGCACGCTCGACAAGCTCGAGAGCATCCCGGGCTTCCGCGTCGACCTCGATCTCGATGCCTACCGGCGGGTGGCCCGGGAGTGCGGCCTCGTGCTCGCCGGGCAGACGGCCGAGATCGCCCCGGCCGATCGGGTGCTCTACGCCCTGCGCGACGCGACGGCGACGGTCGAATCGATCCCGCTCATCACGGCATCGATCCTCTCGAAGAAGCTCGCCGAGGGAATCGACAGTCTCGTACTCGATGTGAAGTGCGGAGATGGCGCGTTCATGACGCGGCCGGAGGACGCCCGCGCACTCGCCACGAGTCTCGTGACGATCGGCCGCGGGCTCGGCACGCCGGTGCGGGCCCTCCTCACGAGCATGGACGAGCCGCTCGGTCCGGCCGTCGGCAACGCGCTCGAAGTCCGCGAGGCGATCGCCTGCCTCCGCGGCACCGGCGACGCGTCCCTCGCGGAACTCTCGCTCGAACTCGCCGCCGAGATGCTCCTGGTGTCGGGGGCGGCCGACGACATCGAATCCGCGCGGGCGCGGTGCCGGCGGGCCATCGCCGACGGCTCGGCACTCGAACGCTTCCGCCGCGTGGTCATCGCGCAGGGAGGCGACGGGAGGATCTGCGACACCCCCGACACGGTGCTGCCGCGTGCCGCGCGGGTCGAGCTCGTGCGCGCAGGCCGGACCGGCTTCGTCGCCGGGCGACGCGCGTGGCCGATCGGTCAGGCGTCGATGCTGCTCGGTGCCGGACGGTCCACGGTCGATTCCCGCATCGATCCGGCCGCCGGCATCGTGCTCAGGAGGCGGGTCGGCGACCCCGTGCGCGACGGCGACGTCCTTGCGGAGCTCCACGTCAACACGGAGCACGCGCATGCACTCGCGGCCGCGACGGAGCTGCTCGTCACCGCTTTCCGAATCGAAGCGGAACCCGTCCCGCGACCGCCGCTCGTTCTCGGACGCCTATGACCGGCCCCGCGCTGTCACCGGCTCGGAGGGCGGCACGAGTCGCCTCGTTCCCGTGGCGTACGTCTCCAGGCGTGCGAATGGTCCCGCCGCGCACATCCGGCTTTGCTGGGTCACTGGCTCGGGGGTGGCGGCACAAGTCTCCTTGCTCCTGTGGCGTACGCCTCCAGGCGTGCGAATGGTCCCGATCGAGCACATCCGGCGTCGCTGCAGCGCTGGCTCGGGGGGCGGGAAAAGGCTCCTCGCT
>DNLZ01000069.1 GCA_003488325.1 Planctomycetaceae bacterium | reverse complement strand
CGGCTTCTGGCCCGCCGTCCTCGGGATCGGCTTCCTCTCGGGCGTGGCGGGCCTCGTGCTGCACGCCCGGGCGGTGGAGCGCGGCGGCGCGGTGGGCGCGCCGGCGGCGGGCGCCGATCCGCACTGAACGATTCCCGACCGGGAGGACCACGGCATGGCGATCATCGACGCGACGACCGAGCACCGGCTGCCCGACGGCAGCGTCGTGGACTGCATGAACCCCGGCGAGACGGAGATCATCTACCGGGAGATCTTCACCGACCGCGTCTACGCGCGGCACGGCATCGAGATCCGCGACGGCGACACGATCCTCGACATCGGGGCCAACATCGGGCTCTTCGCCCTGTTCGTGAACCGGACCGGGGCGCGGGCGAACCTGCTCTGCTTCGAGCCGGCCCCCGCGACCTTCGCGGTGCTCGAGCGGAACATCTCGCGGCACGCCCTCGGGCACGTGCGGGCCTTCAACGCCGGCATCGCCGGAGCCCGCGGAGAGGCGGTCCTCCACTTCATGCCGAACTTCACCGTGAGCTCGAGCTTTCGGCCCGACGATTCGGCCGAGCAGGCGGAGCGGAACGAGGAGTTCACGATCAACGCCCTGGCGACCTCGCCGAACCGTCTGCTGGCGGCCGCCTTCGGGGTGCTGCCGCGGTTCGTGCAGCGGCCGATCGCGCGGGCGGTGATGCGGGCCTACGCGAAGCGGGTGGCGGTCTCCTGCCCGCTGGTGTCGGTGTCCGACGTGATCCGCGAGCAGGGCCTCGCACGCGTCGACCTCCTCAAGATCGACGCGGAGGGGGTGGAGGACGAGATCCTCGCCGGCATCGCCCCGGAGCACTGGCCGCTCGTCCGGCAGGTCACCGTGGAGGTGCACCGCGGGCCCGGGCAGCTCGCGGCGGTGGAATCGCTGCTCCGGTCGCACGGGTTTCTGACCGTCACCGAGGCGAGCCCCGCCTCGCCCGCGGAACCGATGGTCTACGCGCGGCGCGACTCCGGGAGGTGACGATGACCGTCGATCTCGTCGAGATGTACGAGCCGCGGTTCCTCTCGGTCCGACACCGGGATTTCTACGGCGACTCCGGCTATTCCAACTTCGGCTACTGGACCGGCGGCGCGGCCACCGCCCGCGAGGCCTGCGACCGGCTTCTCGACCGGCTTCTCGGCCGGCTGCCCCGACCGCCCCAGCGGGTGCTCGACGTGGCCTGCGGCGAGGGGGGAACCACGACCCGGATTCGGACGGTGTATCCGGAGGCTGAGATCACCGCCATCAACATCTCCCCCGGTCAGCTGGCCCGCGCCGCCGCCCGCTGCCCGACCGCGCGGTTCCTGCGGATGGACGCCACCCGGCTCGACTTCGCCGCCGCGTCGTTCGACGTCGTGCTCTGCGTGGAGGCCGCCTACCACTTCGACACCCGCGAGCGCTTCCTGCGGGAGGCGTTCCGCGTGCTGCGGCCCGGCGGCACCCTCCTGCTCACCGACGGCATCGTGCGCGGGCCCCTGGGGCCGCTGGCCCGGCGGCTCGTGCCCGACCTGGCGACGATGCCGGCGGCCAACTTCGTCGACCGCGCCGGATACGAACGGCTGTTGGGCGAGATCGGCTTCCGGGAGGTCGACATCGAGGAGGCGATCGAGCGCTCGTTCGTTCCCTGCGGCCGGCACTTCCTCCGGCACACCTGGCGGGAGTACCTGCGGCCGAGCCGCTGGCCGGCGGTGCTCCGCGAGCCTCCGGCGCCGCTGGTGGCCCTCTGGTGGCGCACGTCGCGGCGGTATCTCCAGGAGTACCTGCTCGTGCAGGCGGTCCGTCCGGCGGAGCCCGCGCGATGAGGCCGGCGACCGCGGGCGCGGAGCCCGCCCCCGCCCCCTGGCGGCCGACCCTGGGGGAGGTGCAGGAGACGCTCCTGATCCCGCTCTACTTCCGCGCGCGCGAGACGCTCCGCCCCGACGCCATCATTCGCGATCCGGAGGCCGTGCGGCTCGTGGCGGCGATCGACTACGATTTCTCCCGCTTCGACCCGGCCTGGATCATCGGCCTGGACTGCGTGATCCGCACGGAGATCCTCGACGAGCGGGTGCGGGCGTTCCTCGGCCGCCACCCCGACGCCGTCGTGATCAACCTCGGCGCCGGCCTCGACGCCCGGTTTCGTCGTATCGACAACGGCCGCGTGCGCTGGTTCGACCTCGACCTGCCCGACGCGATCGAGCTCCGCGACCGGCTCCTGCCGGCGGGGGAGCGGGTCGTGCACCTGGCCGGCTCGATGTTCGATCCCGGCTGGGCGGCGCGGGTGCCCGCCCCGCCCGGGACGCCCGTGCTCGTGATCGCGGAGGGACTCTTCTGCTATTGCGCCGAGCGGCAGCTGCGCGGGCTCTTCGCGCTGCTCGCCGCCCGCTGGCCGGGCGTGCATGTGGTCTTCCAGTCGATCTCGCCGCGCTACGTGGGCCGGCAGGCCGAGGTGCCGGCGGTGAACCTCACCCGCGCGCGGCTCCTCTGGGGCGTGGAGAGCGGCCGCGAGATCGAGGCCTGGGACCCCGCGTACCGGTTTCTCGGGGAGTGGGCCTTCATCGACCGGCACCGCCACCGCTGGGGACACCTGCGGTGGCTCTCGCTCCTGCCCTGGGTGCGGCGCGACCTGCGGACGGTGATGAAGATCAGCGAGGTCCGGCTCGGGGAACCAGCGGCCGGCCCGCCGGGGACGGGGCGGTCATGATCCGGCTCCAGGGCGACACCGTCTGGCCGCTGGTGCCGTTCGAGCGGTCGATGCTCGACGACGACCTGCCCGGCTCCCCGATGACCTTCACGGCCGCCTGGCGGATCGAGGGCCCGCTCGACCCCGGGCGGCTCGCGGCCGCGTTCGACGCGGCGCTCGGATCGCATCCGCTGCTCGCGGCCCGCTGGGCCGAGACCCACCTCGTGCTGCCGGGACCGCGGATCGACATCGGGCTGGCGGTCGATACGGCCGGGGGGCTCGTCGTGCCGGTCGTGCGCGACGTGGCGGCGGCGTCGCTCGCGGAGGTGGCACGACAGACCCGCACGCTCATCGATCGGGCGCGCGCGGGCCGGCTCTCGGCCGCCGACATGCAGGGGGGCGTGTTCACGCTCACGACGCTCGGCTCCTACGGCGTCGAGTTCTTCACGCCGGTGATCAATTACCCCGAGGCGGCGATCCTCGGCGTGGGCGCGATCCGCCTGCAGCCGGTGCCGGCGGCGGGACGCGACGGCTTCACGCTGCAGCGTCAGCTGCCCCTGTCGCTCACCTTCGACCACCGTATCGTCGACGGCGCCCCCGCCGCCCGCTTTCTCGGCGACCTCGTCACGACGATCGCCGCCCATGAATCGACCGCCGGTGCCCCATCGCGGTCCGACTCGGGGGAGCGGCGTCCATGATGAGCGCGCTCAAGCGGCACGCGATCCTGATCCTGCTGTCACTCCTGCCCGCGGTCGGTGCGGCTGCGACGCCGGAGGGTGGATCACGCGATCGACCCAACGTGCTCTTCATCGTCTGTGACGACCTGAAGCCCCTGCTCGGCTGTTATGGTGCGTCGTGGATTCATTCGCCGCACATCGATCGCCTCGCCGCGCAGGGCACGGTCTTCACCGCGAACTACTGCCAGGTCGCGCTGTGCGCGCCCACGCGATTCAGCCTGCTCACGGGCATGCGACCCGACCGCACGGGCGTCTATCTCAATCCCGACAGGCCCCAGGACCTGTTGCGCACGCGGTTTCCCGATCTCGTCACGCTGCCGCAGCACTTCAAGAACCACGGGTACGTCACGCATCCACTGCACAAGGTGTTCGACGGTCGGACGGTCGACGCGGGCCATGACGCCGTTTCGTGGACGGTGCCGTACGGTCCGTGGGAACTGGCCCCGGGAGACCCGCCCGCGCCGGGTGGATATCAGGATCCCGAGACGAAGGCCCGACTGCGAGAGGCCCGCTCGGCGGGAGAGCGGCCCGTGGGTCCGGCGACCGAGGCCTGCGATGTCGTGGACGACGCGTACCACGATGGGGGCCTTGCACGCACGGCGGCCAAGCGGCTGCGGGAATTCACCCAGACGGGCCGGCCGTTCTTTCTCGCCGTCGGATTCGTCAAGCCGCACCTGCCCTTCGTCGCACCGACGGTCCACTGGCTTCGCTATGAACGTGAATCGATCCCGCTCGCGCCGTTCCAGGACCTCCCGCGGGGCAGTCCGCACGATCTCGCCTTCTACGGCAACTCGGGCGAAGTGCGCGATTATGCGGACGTGCCCGGCAGCGTGCCGCTTCCCGCCGGGTTCCAGCGGGAATTGATCCATGGGTACGCGGCATGCGTGACCTACATCGATGCGCAGGTCGGCCTGCTCATGCGCACGCTCGAGGAGTGTGGTGTCGCAGGGAACACCGTCGTTTGTCTTTGGGGCGACCACGGCTGGCACCTCGGTGAGCATGGCCACTGGGGAAAGCTCACGAACTACGAGGACGCCGCCCGCGTGCCACTCATCGTCTCCGCCCCGGGCGTCGGACGGGGCCGACGGGTGGGGGCGGTCACCGAATCGCTCGACGTGTTTCCCACGCTCTGTGAACTGGCGGGCCTGCCGGCTCCGGCCCATGTCGAGGGGGTGAGCCTCGTGCCGCTGATGCGGGGCACCGCGGAGCGGTCTCGCGACGCCGCGCTCACGCAGGCGTGCCACGGACGTGGGCCGCAGGCGACGATGGGCTGGTCGGTGCGGACGCCGCGCCACCGCTACATCGAATGGAGGTCCGCCGACCTGAGCGGCGATCCGCCCGTCTTCGGGGAGCGACCGCACGCCGTGGAACTCTACGACTACGAGTCCGACCCGGAGGAGCGGGAAAACCTCGCCGCCCGACCGGAGTTCGGAACGGTCCTGGCAGAGCACCAGTCGATTCTCGCACGGCTGCTGCCGCAACGTCCGGCAGACGGCGGCGCTGCCCGGGACGGCATCCATGCCGGGATGCCGGTTCCGTAGATCGCATCCAAGATGCGTGTGTCGCCGCCTCGGTCTGCCCCGTCGTCGCTCGACCTGCACAGGACGTGCTCGAGTCTTTCCCGGGCGGTTCCGCGAGGCGATGTCGGCCGTATGACCGCGTCGCGACGTCGGTTCATCCGGGCGGTGACGTGAGGAACGCGAGCAGGTCGCGCATCTGCTCGACCGTCACCGCCGTCTCCAGTCCCTCGGGCATGAACGACAGCTTCGACGTGACGAGCTCGTCGATCTCGTCACGCGAGATCGTGCGGACCGTACCGTCGGCGAGCCGCATCGTCAGGCTCCCCCCGGTCTCGGACGCCACCACGCCGGTCACCACCTCGCCGCTCGCGAGCACGCAGGTGGACGCCTGGTAGCCCGGCTGGATGTCGGCGTTGGGGTCGAGAATGTTGGCGAGGAGCCGCTCGGGCGCGTGGCCGGTGACGGTCGCGAGGTTGGGACCGACCTCCCGGCCCTCCTCACCGCGTCGATGACACGCGGCGCATGCCCTCCGATACACGTCGCGGCCGCGGGACGCGTCGCCCGTGCCGCTGAGCGCCGCCGCGTAGCCCGTGACCACGTCGCGTCGCTTTGGCGTGGGGCCCGTCGCGAGGACGGCCGTCGCCCGCGCGGCAAGGGGTTTGTCGGGGTGGGACCGCAGGCGGTCGCGCTGGGGGAGCGACAGGCTGCCGGCCGCGATCTCGCCGCGCTCGATGCGATCGACGAGGTCGGTCGTCCAGGGCGGTCGGGACAGCCAGACGTCGATCGCATGGCCACGCGACGTCGGACCGAGTGCGGGCCACGCCGTCGCGAGCAGCGCGGGCACACCCTCGGCACTCGAGCGGCCGATCGCGTCGAGCACGGCCGCCTGCCTCGCCGGATCGACCTGAGGCCCGAGCCAGCGGACGAGCACGGCGAGCCCTCGCTCCCGATGGGCCGCCGTGCATGCGAGCAGTGCGGCCGCGGCCACGCGGGCCTCGTCGGCACACGATTCGTCCTCCGCGACGGCGGCGAGCCGCGTCAGCTCCGCGTCGAGACGCTGGATGAGCGGCACGAGCGGCGCGTCGGGGCCGGCACCGTCGGACGCGATGCGCCACGGATCGGTGCCGAGCCGCAGCATCGCGGCCACGAGCGCATCCAGAGGGGCGACGCGGTGTGATTCGTCCTCCTCGAGGGCCGCGGCCAGAAGTGTCGCCAGCACGGCGCGGTCGCGCCGGCCCGCCGTCATGCGCACCAGCGGCTCATGATAGGCCGATCGTACCGCCGGCTCCGCGCGTGCAATCGCCGCGGCGAACGACTCGAAGTGGGCGAGCGCCGAGGTGATCACCGCGGTGCGCATGAGCGCGTCGTCGGGAAACCGGCGTGCCACCTCGGCGAGCGCGGCGGCAGCGGCTTCCCCGGGCCATTGTCCGGACGAGAGGGCCACCTGCAGGCAGACCTTCGCATCCGGATCGTGGGCGAGCGCGGTGGCCGACTCGATCACGGACGGCGATTCGCGCCGCTCGGCGATCAGGACGGCCTGCTCCCGGACGCGGGGATGGGTGTCGCCGAGCGCGTCGATCAGCAGCGGGTCGTCGAGTGCCCCGAGTGCCTCGAGCGTCCAGAGGGCCTGGAGCCGCGTCTCGGGTCGGCCCGCCGTCCGCACGAGGTCGGCGAGCGGCGTGGGAGCCACGCGGCGACGCTCGGCATCGGAATCACGCACGAGCTGCGAGGCGGCGAGGTCACGCTGCCACGCGTTGGGACTGTCGAGCAGCGCGACCCGTTCGCCCGGCGTCCTCGCGCGGCGGATGGCGTCGGGGAATCGAGCCGGCGGGGCCGAGTCCTTCACCACCCGCCAGATGCGGCCGCGGTCGTCGCCGAGTCGATACCGGGGCTGCAGGTCGGTCCGCGCGGCCGGAGGCAGCCAGTCGGGGTGCTCGATGACGTTGCGGTACATGTCGGCCACCCAGAGCGCACCGTCCGGGCCGATGCGGGCCATCACCGGCCGACACCAGCCGTCGTCCGCCGCGAAGAAATCGGTGGGGCCTTCCGCGGCCGGCCACGAGGCGCTGAACGAGCCGCCGGCGTCGGCGAGCACGTTGTGCTGGACGAGGTTGTGGAAGGGCTCGCACGTGAAGGCGTGCAGCGACGCGTCGGCGAAGAGCGCGTCGGCCTGCTCGACCGCGCTCCCGCACGCGGAGGTGAACCGCCCGGCCTGATGGAAGCTGTGGAACCGCTTCTCGGGCGGGCTCGCGGGCCGCACCGGCGGGCTGCCCGGGCCCACGACGTGTTCGAGCGTCCGCTCGGGCGCGACGAAGGGATTGCGGGCGGCGTAGCGATCGGCGATCACCCAGTGCCACAAGGGGTTCGCGTTCTGCGTGCCGAACCAGTGGCCGTGCGGATCACGGCAGCGACCGAACTGCGACGGGCCGGACTCGATCCAGACCTCGCCCGTATCGGGGTCGAAGCGGAAGTCATGACTGCCGAGCAGATGGGTGCGGCCCGTCCGGGGCGACCTGATCTCCGTCTTCGCCCCGTGACCGCCGTGGTGACCGCCGCTCGCGCACCAGAGCGTGGTGTCGAGACCGCGCCGCAGGCCGTTGACGCGCAGCTGTTGATTGCCCTCCATGAAGCCCTCGAGCAGCGTCTCCTCGCGGTCGCTGCGGCCGTCGCCGTCGGTGTCACGGAGGAGGAGGATCCTCGGTGCCGCCGTCACGATGACCCCGTCGCGCCACGTCACGATGCCATTCGGAAACGAGAGCCCCGTGGCGAAGAGCCGGCTCGTCTCGTAGCGGCCGTCCCCATCGGTGTCCTCGAGCACCCGCACGCGGCCGCCCGCCTTGCCGGCCCCGTCGAGGCCGGACGGATAGTCGGCCATCTCGACGACCCACAGCCTTCCCGCGTCGTCCCAGTCGAAGGCGACCGGATCGAGCACGTCCGGTTCGGCGGCGACGAGTTCGACCCGGTAGCCCGGCGGCACGCGGATGCCACGACGCGTCTCTTCCGGAGAACGCGGTCCGGGCGGGGGCGCCGGAGGCTCGCCGACCGGCAGCGGTTCGCCCGGGGTGCGGCCCGAGGCTGCGAAGAGCGCCTGGGCCTCCGCGGCATCGATCGCCCGATCGAAGAGGGCGAAGGCGCCGAGATAGCCCTCGAGCGGCGCGAAGTCATCGCTGCGCGCGCCGACGAAATACGCCCGGGATTCCGGAGCGGTGACCGGGAGCACGCCGTCGATGTCAGGTGCGGCCGCCCCGTTGAGCCAGACCGTGACCCGATCCCCCGATCGCGCCATCACGACGTGGTTCCACGATCGCTCCGGCAGGTCCGTGCGGCCGCTGAGCACGTCGCCCGCGCGGTTTCCGTTGAACAGGAGAAGCCGACCAGGCGCGGTGCCCGGCGCGGTGCCGCCGATCCCGAGGTGATCCCCCGGCGCGTCGCGATCTCCCTGCGGCCCGCGGGAAAACAGGTACGCGGTCACCGGACGCGCCGTGGCGGGCAGATCGTTGCGGAACCAGAAGGCCACGCTCCACGTGTCATCGAGACCATCATCGCTGGCGACGATCCGTCCCCCCTGGAACGAGCCGAAGGCTCCGGGATCGAACCGCACGGCACCGCTCGCAGTGCCGCCCTGAGGCGGCTCGTCCAGTCGCCAGAAGCGTGCTGGACGCAGCGCCGCCACGCGCGTGTCGTGATCGCCCGGAAGCGTCGGTGCCGCAGCCCGGAGCCGCCGCGCGTCCTCAGCCGCCCGCCGTGCGGCCTCCGCCGCCGCCCGTTCCTCGGCCACACCCGACGCCGTCCAGAATCGCGCGATCTCGGCCGGTGAGAGGGCACGCGGGAAGCAGGCGATCTCGTCCACCTTTCCCTGGAGCCCGCGGCCGATCACCAATGGCGATTGTGACGAGGCCACGGGACCGGTCACGTCGGGTTCCGCCGCCCCATCGACATGGACGGCGACCGTGTCACCGCGTCTGACGACGGCGACCTGATGCCACTCGTCGGCAGGATACGTCCTCGTGCCCCGCGCGGCGCCGAGGTCGAAGCGCACGGCATGGGCGGCGTCCTGACGGGCGACGACGTCATCGGCCGCGAGCCCCGCGCAGACACCGCCTTCGCGGACCGACGCGCCGCTCCGCTCGCCGAGCCAGACCCATGCCACGAGCGTCGTGTCGGCCGCGGGCGGTGACGTCGGCAGGGTGATCGCGCCGCCGGCGAGATGAATCGCACGATTGATCGCCTCGGGTCCGGAAAACACGCCGGGACGCAGCGTTTCACCGGGGCCGGTACCCGTGCCCGCCCGCACGCCCGGCAGGTACCACGCAAAGCCGGGGGACAGCGTCGCGGGATCCCCGCCTGCGATCGCATTGCGCAGGGTCGCGCCCTCGTCGTCCTCGCACCGCCACATGCCGGCCGGCTGAGCGTCGAGAACCACGCGGGCGGCCGGTCCGTGGATGTCGGTGGGCACGCGGGCCGGCCGACCGGTCACTTCCGCGAGCGCGTCGACGAGCGTGCTGACGATGCGGGGCTCGGCGGCCACCTCGAGTCCGGCGGTGCGGGCGGGCCACGTGGTGTACCCACCGAGGACATGCTGCTCGGGCGGCGGAATGTAGCCCTCGGCCCCGTTGGCAAGTTCGATCGTGCAATGAAGCGACGCCGGTGACCGTGCGCGGAGCTTCAGTCCGGTGAGCGCGTAGGTCTCGTTGGGCAGGGCCGCGATGGTCGCGTCGCCGATCCGCACCGCCTGCAGCGTGAGCGTGGTCCGTTGCCGCTCGTGGAGAATCAACGCCTCGCGGGCGTAGACCTCGGGGATGTTCCGGGGCAGATCATCGACGATGCCCGCGGCAATCGGCCTCGCCCACGCCAGACGTCGCTCGTCCGGCACGCGATAGGCGAGATCGAGCTTTCGCTCGGCCATCGCGAGCGTCGCGTCGTCCCGATGGTCGATCCGCTGGAGTGCGGCGTGGGCGAGCCGCGCCACTGCGGACGCATACTCCTGGACCGCGATCGGTCGCTTGGGAGCACCGTAGTCCATCCACATGAGATCGCCGCTCGTGCCCTGCGCGAGAGCGCAGACGAACGGTCCATTGCCGTCGCCCGGAGCACCGACCAGCGCAGCGATCGCGCGGCAGAAGTGGCCGAAATAATCGGCCGACACGGCCGGTGACCCGAAGTAGTGCTGGGAGTAACAGGCGAGCATCGCCAGCGGCTTCCCTCGCGCGGACCGGACCGACAGCACCGACAGCTGCGGATCGACGGGCCCCGACGGGCCGATGACGTCCTTGGAGAGGTGGCCCGGGTGCATGTTCGCAAGACCCGTGGGCGATCCGAAGGGATCGGTGACGCGGGTCTCGGGACGTCGGATCCAACGGCGGTTGTGGGTGTGCTCCCAGTCATCGACCGCACCCCAGCCGATGGCGGCGGGTTCGAGTCGCTCGGCGGCGGCGATGATCGCGGAGGCGATGGCGGCCGGCAGCCGCGCCGCGTACGCCTGATCCACCCGTGTGCCGAGGCAGCCCATGGCGGCAGGGGCGGCGTGCGTGTGCGTGGCGCACACGAGCATGCGCTCCGGCGGGATGCCGCTGCCGTCCGCGGCGCGTGCCTTCGCCTCATCGATGAGCGACTGCGGCATCATGCAGGTATCGACGACGACGACCGCGATTCGCACGGGCTCCCGGCGTGCTCCAGACACGGCGTCCGGTGGGCCGCCTCCGTCATCGAGAACGATCGCACGCACATGGAGCGGATCGGTGACCCGTGCGGCCTGGCTTTCGAGAAACCCACCGGCGACGATCGACGGAGGGTCCGGCGGCGCGTTGCGGGGCGTGATGTCCACGACCGCGGCGCCCGCCTGAAAGGGCCCCGCGTTGACGACCGGCGACGGGGTGGCGATCGAAGCCCCGACGGCGGCTCCGATCGACACCCACGCCGAGCATCTGCCCATCCTCGAGTGCCACGTCATCGCGAGCAGCCTCCACCGGGTGCGCCGATCCGCGACGCGTTCCCGCGTCCACGCCCGTCTCATGCCGCAGCGTAGCCCCGGTGGCGGCCGTGTCGCAAACCGCCGTGACGCTCGTGAACATCCGAGCCTGATGCCGCCCCGTCTCCGCGCGGTTCCGTGGCACCGCTCC
>DNLZ01000420.1:9562-14574 GCA_003488325.1 Planctomycetaceae bacterium | reverse complement strand
GGATCGAGCGGCGTCGCCGTTGACATTCCGGAACCTCCCTGCGCGAACACGTGGGCGCCGACGCGCGCGGGACGACACGCGTGCGACCCCGACGGCCGGTGCGGACCCCGATCACGGCCACGTAAAATACCGTCTGCATGACGCCGCCGCGCGGAGCTCGCCTCGAAAATCCGGGTGCGCGATCTCGACCAGCATCCGGGCACGCTCCGCGAGCGTCCGCCCATGAAGGTTCACGGCGCCGAACTCCGTCACCACCCAGTGCACGTGGCCCCGGGTCGTCACCACTCCGGCGCCGGGAGCCAGCTCCGGCACGATCCGCGACACCGTGCCGCGCTGCGCCGTCGCCGGCAGGGCGATGATCGGCCGTCCGTCACGACTCATCGCGGCACCCCGGATGAAATCCATCTGGCCGCCGATCCCCGAGTAGACGCGGTGGCCGAACGAGTCGGCACAGACCTGACCGGTGAGGTCGATCTGGAGCGCCGAGTTGATCGCCACCATCCGATCGATCTTGCGGATCGCGAGCGTGTCGTTCGTGCGATCGCACGGATGGAACTCGACGAGCGGATTGTCCGCCACGAAGTCGAACAGCCGGCGTGTCCCCGCCACGAAACTCGTGACGATGCGGCCCGGGTGGATCGCCTTGAGACGATTCGTGATCACACCCGCCTCCACGAGCGGCACGACGCCGTCGGAGAACATCTCCGTGTGAATCCCGAGATCGTGCCGGTCGCCGAGGCGGGCGAGCACCGCGTCGGGTATGCCGCCGATGCCCATCTGCAGGCAGGCGCCGTCGACGACGAGGTCGGCCACATGGCCACCGATCCTCCGCTCCACCTCGCTCGGCGGCCGCCGCTCCCGCTCGTGCAGCGGCCGGTCGGTCGCACAAAACGCCGTCACGCGCCCGAGGGGCAACGCCGCCGGCCCATGCGTGCGGGGCATCCTCGCGTTGATCTCGGCGAGCACGAGCGGCGCGGTATCGACCGCCGCACGTGCCGCATCGACCGACGTGCCGAGCGAGCAGAGACCGTGCCGGTCGGGGGGCGACACCTGCACGATCGCCGCGTCGAGCCGGACGCGACCGCTCGTGAAGAGCGCCGGAATGTCGGAGAGGAAGATCGGCACGAAATCGGCACGCCCATCCGCGACGGCGTCCCGCAGGTTCGCCCCGGTGAAGAGCGACACCGAACGGAAGCGGCCGGTGCATGGGGGCTCGATCCATGGGACCGGCCCCTCGAGGTGGAGGTGCCAGAGCGTGACGTCCTCGAGGTCGGACCGCCGCGCGAGGGCCTCCATGAGCGGCGTCGGCGTCGCCGCCGCGCCGTGGATGAAGACGTGCATCCCGCTCCGGACGTGCGAAACGACCGCGTCGGGACTCTGGGCGCCGTCGATCACGCTGGGCCCGCGTCGAGGATCAGGCGACCACCCCCGGGACGACACGGCCGGCCACGTCGGTGAGCCGGAAGTCCCGGCCCGCGTAGCGGAACGTCAGCCGCTCGTGGTCGAGCCCCAGGAGGTGCAGCATCGTCGCATGGAGGTCGTGCATGTGCACGCGATCGACCGCGGCGTAGTAGCCGATGTCGTCGGTCTCGCCGTGGGCATGGCCGGCCCGGGTGCCGCCACCGGCGAGCACGACCGTGAAGCCGTGCGGATTGTGGTCGCGGCCATCGCTCCCCTGCACGACCGGCGTACGGCCGAACTCGCCGCCCCACACGACGAGCGTCTCATCGAGCATGCCGCGGGCCTTGAGGTCGCGGATGAGCCCCGCGATCGGCAGGTCGGTGGCGAGGGCGTTCTTCGCGTGCCCCTCGCGGAGCTTGCCGTGCTGGTCCCAGACGTTGCCGCTCGACACCTGGATGAACCGCACGCCCGCCTCGGCGAGCCGCCGCGCGAGCAGGCACTGCCGGCCGAAGTTGTCGGTCTCCTTGTCGCCGATGCCGTAGAGCCGCCGCACGTGCTCCGGCTCGTCGTCGATCCGCAGCACCTCGGGCGCCGCACGCTGCATGCGGAAGGCGAGCTCGTACGCCTCGATCGCCCCCTCGATCCCGGCGTCGGGACCGCTGCGGTCGAGATGCCGACGATTGAACCTCCTCAGGAGGTCGAGCTGCTCACGATCCACCGTGTCGGCCCGTCCGTCGGGCGGGAGGAGGTCGGGAATCCGGCCATCGCCCAGACGGCCGTTGGCCCCCACGACGGTGGCCTGATGGATCGCCGGGAGAAATGCCGCACCGTAGTTGCGGGGTCCACCGTGCGCGCTTGCCGGGCTGATGGCGACATAACTCGGCAGGTCGGCGTTTTCGGTGCCGAGGCCGTAGCTGATCCACGAACCGACGCTCGGCCGCACGAGGCTGTCGCTGCCGGTGTGAATCATGCCGACGGCCTGGCCGTGCGACTGGCCGCGACTGTGCACCGAGCGCACCACGCAGAGGTCATCGGCGACACCCGCCATGTGCGGCAGAAGGTCACTCACCCAGAGCCCGCTTTCACCCCGTCGGTGGAACGCCCAGGGGCTCGCCATGAGCACGGGCTTCGCGTCGATCTGTGCGGGCATCCGCCCGTCGTAGCTCTGGCCGTCGCGCTTCGTGAGCTCCGGCTTGTAGTCGAACGTGTCGACGTGGCTGGGTCCGCCGTGCATGAACAGGAAGATCACTCGCTTGGCCCGCGGCGGCAGGTGCGTCGGCCTCACGGCGAGCGGACCGGCGGACGGCGCCTCGGAATGGGTCGCCCCACGGGCGACGCCGGACGCACCATCGCGGGCGAGGAGGTCGGCGAGCGCGAGCATCCCGAAGCCGCACGACGACGACTCGAGCCATCCGCGCCGCGTGCAGCCGGGCTCACGTGCGGGCATCGTCCCTGGGTTCATCATCCACCTCGTCTCACCTGCGTGCCACCGAACCGCTCCCCGCATCGCGCTAGTCCACGAACCGAAACTCCGTGCTCGCGACGAGCGCCTGCACCGCCCGCGTCCAGCGGTCGCCGCCCGCTGCCGACTCGGCGCCGCCGGCCCGATCGCCCCGCACATAGGCCGTCACCCATGCGGCCTCCTCGGCATCCGGCTCGCGCTGCACGAGCAGGCGATAGGCGAGACGCACCCGAGCCTCGTCATCCTGCACCGTGGACGTGATCCGCTCCGCGATCCGCGTGCACCAGGCGATCACCTCGGGGTTGTTGAGCAGCGTCAGCGCCTGGGCCGGCACGTTGGTGGACTCCCGCCGGCCCACGATGAGGTCGGGGTCGGCAAAGTCGAACGTGACGAGCAGCGGATGCACCATGCCACGGATCACGGGCAGGTAGACGCTGCGCCGCGTGGTCGCCTCCACCTTCACGTCGCCGGGCGTCGCGACGTTCTGCGTGACGAGCGTGCCGAACGCCGCCAGCGGCGCGACCGACGGCGACGAGTCGAGGATGCCGGCCGCGACGAGCAGCGTGTCGCGTATCGCCTCGGCCGGCACCCGCTTGCGATGCGCCCGCCAGAGCAGCCTGTTCTCCGGGTCGACGAGGAGCGGATCGGGCGCGCCAGCGGCCGCCGGCGCGGGGGAGGCCGACGACTGCGCGTAGGCGCGGGTGAGGACGAGCCGCCGCACGAGCCGGCGGATCGACCAGCCGTCGCGCACGAACTCGACGGCGAGCGTGTCGAGCAGCTCCGGGTGCGTGGGACGCTCCCCCTGCATGCCGAAGTTGTCCACCGTGCGGACGAGGCCCTCGCCGAAGAGGTGCATCCACACGCGATTGACGATCACGCGCGCCGCGAGCGGATTGTCGGGGTCGGTGAGCCAGCGGGCGAGCTCCAGCCGGCCGCTGCGATCGGCGGGCAGCTGGGCCGGACCCTCCGAGCAGATGCGCAGGAACCCTCGCGGCACCTCGGGCCCGCGGTTGTCCACCTCGCCACGCACGCAGACGAAGGCGTCGCCGATGTGCTTCGCCTCCCGCACCGCCATCGCCATCGGCAGCGGCGGCGGCTTGTCCGCATCGAGCGCCGCGAGCTCCGCCTCGATCCGCTTCACCTCCGCCTCGGCCGCCGCCAGCCGCGCCTGCCGGGCCTCCTCGGCCTCCACCTCGTCGGCAGGGCGATCGACAGCGGCGTCGACCGCCACGTAGGCCACCGCGTCTGCGAGCACGTATCCGTCGGTGCCCGCATTCGCGATCACCACCTTCGTCGCCTCCGGATCGGTGCAGTGGAATTCACCGAGGTCGTGCCAGAACGGTGCGACCCCGGGTGCCCGCCGCTGATCGACGATGAAGGCGTGTCGCGTGCGCTCGTCGAGCACGACCTCCACCGGCACGTTCGAGGCGCGATTCGACCCGGGCGTGTAGGCGATCCGCACGCGATACGTTCCCGCCTTCGGCGGCCCCGGAAAGACGATCCGGCACGACCCCTTGTCGCGATTGCCGTCGTGCACGTAGCCGGCCGCGTGGAACGGGCGGGTATACGTCGACGCCTGCCAGGTTCCCTCGCGGGTGGCCTGGGCGTCATCGAAGACGATCGCTCCGGCGGCGGCGGCCGCGGCGGCCTTCTCGCCGTCCCGCTGCTTGCGGGCGGCCGCGAGCGCGGCGGTCGTCTCCTTGCGCCGCGACTCGTACCGGGCGACGGATTCCGCGTGCTCGGGGTCGACCGGCAGCGGCCGCTTGACCCACGTGCTCACGTACTTCTGGCTCTCGCCGTCGAGCACCTGCGTGCTGCGGAAGATGCCCGCCAGGGCGTAGTAGTCCTCCGTCGGCACCGGATCGAACTTGTGGTCGTGGCACCGCGCACATCCGAGCGTGAGGCCGAGAAAGGCCCGGCCGCAGGTGTCGATCATGTCGTCGACGACGTCCATCTCGAGCTTCGCCTTGTCGCGCTCGCTGAGCATCTTCGTGCCGACCATGAGGAAGCCGGTGGCCACGAGGTTGTCCGCCGCCTCGTCGGCATCGGCCGCCTCGAGCAGGTCGCCGGCGATCTGCCGCACGACGAACTGGTCGAAGGGCATGTCGTCGGCACACGCGCGGATCACGAAGTCGCGGTAGCGCCAGGC
>DNLZ01000420.1:7148-9160 GCA_003488325.1 Planctomycetaceae bacterium | reverse complement strand
CCGCGAGACGAGCATCTCGTCGACGATCCGCGCGAGGTGGGCGGGCGATGGATCGGCGACGAAGGCCGCGACGAGGTCCGGGGACGGCGGCAATCCCGTGAGGTCGAAGGCCACCCGCCGCAGGAGCGCCGCCGGTGGCGCGTCGGCCGAGGGCCGCAGGCCCTTCTGCTCGAGCGCCGCGAGCACGAACGTGTCGATCGACTCGCGCGGCCACGACGTGTCGGCGACCGTCGGAGGAGCTGCGTGACGCGGCGGCTGGAACGACCAGAACGCCCGCGCCGCCTCCCAGTCGATCTCGCCGTCGCCCGTGCGGGCGAGTGCCTCCGGCATCGACTCGTCCCGCGGATCGACCGCGCCGTGATCGATCCAGCGCGCGAAGTCGGCGACGACCGCATCGGGCAGCCGGCCGGAGGGAGGCATCTCGAGCGAGTCGTATCGCAGCGCCGCCATGAGCAGGCTCGTGGCGCTGTCACCGGGCACGATGGCCGGACCGCTGTCTCCCCCGCGCTGCCACCCGGCCGCCCGGTCGAGTACGAGCCCGCCACCCGGTTCCTTCGCATCGGCCGAGTGGCACTCGAGGCAGTGCGCGACGAGCACCGGCCGGATCCGGCTCTCGAAGAACGCGACGTCGGCGGCCGCCGTGGGCCGCTCGGCGGCCCACACGCCACCGTCAGCCGAGCCCAGCACGGCGAACACGGATGCAAGGATGACGCAGCGGCCCATGACAGGCTCCCCGTGTCGATTGGCGGGCCGCTCGACGCCTCACGCGGAACGCCCGGCCCCAACAAAGATACATCCTGACCGGGCCGGGAGCCATGGAAAAGTGGGCCGCCTCGTCACTCCTGCGTGAACGCGAACACGCCCCGCTTGTTGGCGACGATGATGTCGGGCCGCTTGTCACCGTCGAGATCGCCGACGGTCACCTGTGTGCCGACGCCGCTGTCGGCATCGATGAGGTGCGGGACGAACGTCGCACCACCCTTGCCGTCGCGCTCGAGACGGAACCAGTAGAGCACCGGTGGCGCATTCGGCTCGGCGTCCCCGCTCGACCCGTGGGCCCAGCGGCGCTTGCCCGTGACGATGTCGGACAGTCCGTCACCGTCGATGTCGGCCATCCGCACCGCGTGCAGTTGACTGAAGGACACTCCCTGCGGATTCTCCGCCGGCGCGCTGCCGACGATGCGGTGCTCGGTGAACGTCCCATCCGCCTTCTGTTCGAACCAGCCGAGGCCATAGCCGTGCGCGTCGTAGCTCGTCACGACGTCGTTGCGGCCGTCGCCGTTGACGTCGTACACGTGCATGTGGGCGCCGCCGCGCCCGCCCGCCGGCCCGAAAGGACCGGGGTGGAACGACCAGAGCGAGTCGGTCGTGATGTCGGCGGGCTGCTCGAACCAGCCGTCCTTCGTGAGGATGTCGACGCGACCGTCGCCGTTGACGTCGCCGGCACCGTAGCCATGCGTGTAGCGGAAGTACTTCGCGTCGTTCTCAGGCGACCGGGGAGTGATCGGTCGGAAGCGGCCCTTGCCGGTGGGGTTGGCCCAGTCGATCTCGACGAAACCCAGCTGGCCGCCTCCCTTGCCCTGGGCCTCGGGCGCCTTGCGCGCGTCGCTCGAATGCACGAGCAGTTCCGGCCGACCGTCACCGGTCAGGTCGACGAGATCGGGCGACTCGCCGTCGGCCACGTCGAAGATCGCGTGCTTCTCCCAGTGACCTTCGCGGCCCTGCGGATTGACGAACAGGAGCGCCGCCTCACCCGGAAACCCGAAGACGAGGATGTCGCTCGCCCCGTCGCCGGTGAAATCGTGGGCGTAGGTCAGGAAGTAGTCGGAGTAGCCGCGCGCCGGATCGTAGGGCGTCCTGCTCGGTCCCGCCGCGTTGTCGGGGGCCGTGGTGAACTCCGTGCGGCGGATGAAGTCGGGACCGTGCCAGATGAACCAGCCGGCCGTGATGTCGACGTGGCCGTCCTTGTCGAAGTCCGCCATGTCGCAGCCCTCGGCGAGAAACCGCTCCGA
>DNLZ01000420.1:0-6766 GCA_003488325.1 Planctomycetaceae bacterium | reverse complement strand
CCGAGACCGAGAGCGGGACCGGGACCGCCAGGACGATCGCTGCCGCCAGGCGGCACATGCGGGCCGCATGCGGAACCCTCGTGATCGACGTGCCCGAACCGCTCTGCCGGATCCCGTGACCGTTCATCGCTGCGCTCCTCGTGCGTGCTGGGGTGACAGGGGCAGGCCGTGATTCCGAGCCGATCGCGCCGGCACTCGATCCATCCTGCCCGTCAGGTCGCGGGCTTGGCGATCTTCTGCTCGATCTCGCGCACCACCGCCGTGGCGTCCGCCTCGAGTCCCGGCACCTTCGCGGCCTCGCGGGCCACCTCGAGCGTCGCCATGCCGGGGTACCGCTTGAGAATCTCGAGCACCGCCTTGCGATCCACCTCCTCGGTGGCGGCGGCCAGCGCCCGGCGGCACATCGCCGCCCGCTCCGCGTCGGGCAGGACGAACTGCCGTGCGATCCGCAGGTAGCCGCGCAGCGCCCGCGTGCGGTATCGCGGCGGCGCATCGGGCTGGGACAACCCGAGGAGCACCGGCGCCGCGTCGGCGGTCATCCACTTGCCGAGGAGCCGGGTGGCCGCATCCTGCTGCGCCTCGTCGGACGACGCGGCGGCCGCGGCGAGCGCCTCGAGCGCCCGCGTGCCTCCCACCTCGCCGAGCGTGTCGAGCAGCACGAGGCGCTGCGGCGGGGCGGCAGCCGCCAGGGCGCCGGTGAGCTTCGCCGCACACGCCTCGCGATCCTCCATGCGGATGCTGGCCTCCGTCAGTGCCTTGGTGGCGATCGCCCGTTCCGCGTCGCTGCCCCCGCCCGGTGCGGAGGGTGCGATCGCGCGGATGAGGACGTCGAGATTGGCGAGATCGACGACGGCGCCGAGGGCCTCGAGGGCCGCGGACCGAACGTCCGCGGAGCGGTGCTCGACGAGCGGCACGATCTCCGCCACCGCGGCGATGCGCCGGTCACCCACGATGCCGACGAGCATCGGCAGCACGGTCTCGTTCGCTCCGGCGAGTCGCCGGCGGATCTCGGCGTCCGCCTCGGGGTCCCCGAGGGCCGCGAGGGCCTGCCGCACCGCGGGGGCACAGTCCGCCGTGGCCGCCACCTCGAGCAGCGGGCCCACCACCGACGCATCCCCCACACGACCCAGGGCGGCGACGGATGCCATCCGCATCGCCCGCGGCCCGGTCCGCGCCGTCTCGATCAGCGCCTTCCGGATCGGATCCGCCGAGGCCGCGGCGCTCGCACCGGCACCGCCGCGATCCGCGAGCGCGGCGATCACCATCGCGCCGCGCACCTCGTTGCCGTCGCGGCGGAGCGCCGCAACCTCGTCGATGAGCATGCGATCCGCCGCCGCGGCGAGCGCTTCATTGCGGCCGGGCACCGTGCCGAGCTCACGGGCCGTGAAGAGCCCCATGTTGAAGAGCCGCGGCGCGGGGGAGCGCAGCAGTTCGACGACGAGGGGGACGCCCTCGGCCCCCCGCGCGAGCACGGCGCCACGCGAGGCCTCCGCGCGACGCTGCTCGGAGACATCGGCCTTGCGGACGGCGTCACAGAGCACGATCGCCCCGGCAGCATCACCTGCGGCAGCGAGCTTCTCCGCGCACACGACGCATGCCTGCGCGACCTCGTCGCGATCGGTGGCCGTGCCCAGCGCCGCCGCGAGCGCCTTGCCCGCCGCCGGCGTGCCGATCCTGCCGAGTGCCGCCGCGGCGGCGGCCGCCACCTCGGCATCGCCATCCTTGAGGCGCCCCTCGAGCATGGGCACCGCGGTCGCATCTCCGCGCACACCGATCGAGTTGATGACGCCGACGAGGGCCCTTCCGCCGAGCGAGCCCGCCGCCGCCCGAAGCGCCGAATCGGCCTCCGGACCGGGGATGACCTCGAGGGGAATCCGGGCCCACGACGCCAGATGAGGATTGCCGAGCAGCTTCGCGAGATCGGCGACAGCGGCGGACGACCCGTAGACCGCGAGATACTTGCACGTGATCGCCTTGTCGGCCTCGGGCGCGTCGGACCGCAGGACGGCGAGAAGCTCCTGCTCCTTCGCGGTGGGTTCAGCCGCCCGGACGCCCGGGCCGTGGATCGCCGCCGCGCATGCCACGAGCAGGATGGCCACGACGCCGAGTGTCGGGCGAAGGTGCGTCAGGGTCACGTCCAATTCTCCGGGTGTCTCACGAGCCGTTCGCTCGTTCGCTGGTGATTCGTCATCCACGCTTCGTCCGCATCGGGCACGACACGGCCGCGCTCGCTCAGATCCGCCAGGGCTCGCGCAGGGCCTCCGATCGCAGCCGATTCGCCTCGTCGTCGTCGAGGAAGCGGTTGGTCGCGTTGTCGAACCGCACCGTCCGCCCGAGGAAGATCGCGATGTTGGCGGCGTGGCAGGCGATGTGGGCCCGGGCGGCGGCCTCCGCGTTGCCCTTCGGCTGGCTCCGCGTCCGCACGCAATCGAGAAAGTCGCGGACGTGGAAGGTCGCCGGATAGCCGCCGATCTCCTCCACCGTGCGGCCGGCCAGGAGCGCCGGGGAACTGAGCACGAGCTTTCCGGAATCGCCCGCCTCCACCCAGCCGGCGTCTCCCTCGAAGCGCACCGGGCACGAACCGAGCGGAATCCAGCCCTTCTCCCGGAACACGAGCTCCACTCCGTCGGCATACCGCGTGACGATCTCTCCATCCCGCGGCGGGTCGTACTCGACGGGTGGCGGACAGTCGTTGACGGCCCACTGGCAGAGATCGACGCAGTGGGAGCCCCACTCGAGGACTCCGCCGCCCACGAGCCCGCCCCCCTTTTCGAAGTTGAAGCCGTCCTTGAGCGTGCCTGAGTTGAAGGGGCGCCAGGCGGCCGGGCCGAGGTAGGCGTCCCAGTCGGCGACGGCAGGATCGGGCGCCGGCTCCTCCGGCAGCCATCCGCTCGTCTTCGCCGTCATGCCGGCCGGGTGGGCGTAAACCCGCTTCATCGTGCCGAGGCGGCCGGTCCGGGCGAGCTCGCATGCGAACGCGAAATGCGGCAGGTTCCGCCGCTGCGTGCCCGCCTGGAAGATCGTGCCGCAGCGCCGCATGGTGTCGAGCAGGATGAGGCTCTCGACGATGTTCTTCGTGCAGGGCTTCTCACAGTAGACGTCCTTGCCGGCCTTGGCGGCGGCCATGGCCATCGCGCCGTGCCAGTTGGGGCCCGTCGCGATGAGCACGGCGTCGATGTCGTCGCGGCCGAGGAGTTCGTCCGCCTCGCGATACGTCGCACAGTCGGGCGTGCCGTGGTGCTTGTCCACGATCTGCTTGACGGCACTGCGGCGTTCCTGCTTGACGTCGCACACGGCGACGAACTGGACGTCGGGCTGCTCGAGGAAGCAGCCGAGGTCGTACTCCCCCCGGCGGCCGATGCCGATGCCGCCGACGATGATCCGCTCGCTCGGCGGGACGGCGCCGTCGAGCCCGAGTGCCGACGACGGAATGACCACGGGCGCGACGGCGGCGGCACCACCGGCCGCGAGGGCGCGACGCAGGAAGCCACGCCGGGACGCGCCCGTGCCGCGCGGACGTTTCGGCTCGGGAAGATGGCGAACGACGTGCATGGCCCGCTCCTGAACGAGAAAGAGGTCACCCCAGCGGCACGATAATACCAGTGTTGCAGCCGGCACCAAACGACCCGGGCCTCGGACGCCGAGCCACTCGTGCCCTGTCACACCACGAAGCCGACGCGGGCCGCCACGTCCACTCGCACGCCTGGAGGCGAACGCCACGGGGAGCGAACATCAGAGGCGTCGAGGCGTACGCCAACGAGAGAAACCGCACGCCTCAGGGCGTGCGCCACGGGGGGTCGACGTCCACTCGGGCAGGCGAGCGTGCCGGGCGGAATCGGCCGGCCTAGATCGGGCCGGCCTACAACAGCTCGCTCGCGAGATCGGCCAGTTCCGACCGCTCCCCCTTCTCCAGCGTGACGTGCGCCGCCAGCGGCTGGCCCACCATCCGTTGGATCAAATAACTGAACCCGTTGGACAGGGCGTCGAGATACGGCTGGTCGATCTGCGCGACGTCGCCGGTGAACACGATCTTCGTCCCCTCGCCGGCCCGCGTGATGATCGTCTTCACCTCGTGGGGCGTGAGGTTTTGCGCCTCGTCGACGATGAAGAACATCCGCTGCAGGCTGCGGCCGCGGATGTAGGCCAGCGGCGTGATGAGCAGCTTCTCGGAGTCGCGCATCTCGGTGATCCGCTGCGCGGCCTGCGTGTCCTCGCCGCACTGGTGGCGGATGACGGTGAGATTGTCGTAGAGCGGCTGCATGTAGGGATCGAGCTTCGCGGAGATGTCGCCCGGGAGGTACCCGAGGTCGCGGTTGGAGAGCGGCACGACGGGGCGGGCCAGCAGGATCTGCCGGTAGCGCTGGCGGCACTCGAGCGCCGCGGCGAGCGCGAGGAGCGTTTTGCCCGTGCCGGCGGTGCCGGCGAGCGTGACGAGCTTGATCGAGTCGTCGGTGAGGGCCTTCAGCGCGAATGACTGCTCGGCGTTCCGCGGCGTGACGCCGTAGCAGACGAGCTTCTCGACGCGGTGGAAGGCGTCGTCGGAGCGACGGAACGTGGCGAGCGCCGACTTGCTGCCGTTGCGGAGCACGAAGTTCTCGTTGGCGCGTGGCGGCACCGAGAGCGCGAGCGCCGCGGAGGGCAGGATGCCGCCGTTCGCGTAGAGCCGGTCGATCGCCTCCGACTCGACGCCCTCCACGAGCCGCCTGCCGGTGTAGAGCTTGTCGAAGCCCTCGACCTTGTCGCTCGTGTAGTCCTGGGCGCGGAGCCCGAGCGATTTCGCCTTCATGCGCAGGTTCGTGTCCTTCGACACGAGGATCACCTGACGTGGCGACGACTCGTTCTGCAGGTCGAGGGTGGTGCGGAGGATGCGGTGGTCGGGCGTGTCGCCGAAGAAGGCCTCGGGGCCGCGGCGGCCGCTGCCGAGGAGCACGCGGATCGAGCCGAGGCCGGGCCCCAGCGGGCAGCCCGCGGGCGCGAGCACATCGCCGGTCAGCGCGTCGATGCGGCGCAGGAACTCGCGTGCCTGGAAATTGATGTCCTCGTTGCCGCGCTTGAACTGGTCGAGTTCCTCGAGGACGGTGATCGGGATCGCGACGTCGTTCTCCTCGAAATTCCGGATGCAGCCCGAGTCGTGAAGGATGACGTTGGTGTCGAGGACGAAGAGCTTGGGCGTGCCCGCGCGGTCGGGGGTCTGCGTCATCGGCGACTCCTCGGGGGTGTCTGCGGAGCCCGCTCCCGTCGGCCCGCAGGGGCCGGATCGTAGCGGGCGGCCGGGCCGCGGGGGATGCCGTTTCGGCCCGGCGTGGCCGGCCACACACAATGCTCACATCGCCGGCCGAGGCGGGGAATCGGGACGAATGCCGGCCGCCGGCGGGGGCGTGTAACGGATCGGCGGCGCCGCCGTCATCGGATCGGGAGCCGGATCGGCGGCGATCGTGAGGAGCCACGTGGTCCTCGACGCACGACGGTCCGCGACGCGAGGAGGCCTGGCATGCCGCACGGTGGAGAACCGCAGGCGTGGGTCCTGGAGGCCGTCGAGGCCTACGAGGCACCGCTGTCGCGCTACGCGCGGCGACTGCTCGACGACTTCGACCTCGCCGCCGATGCGGTGCAGCATGCGTTCGTCACGCTCTGCTGCGAGTCGCGTGAGCGCCTCGAGGGCCGCGTCGCCCCCTGGCTCTTCCGCGTCTGCCGCAACCGCGCGCTCGACCATCTGCGCCGCGCGGGCCGGGAGCACACGCTCGGTGACGGGTCGGCAACGAGCCCGCACGCCGACGGACCCGCCACCGGCGCCGCGGATGATCCCGCGGTGCTGGCCGAACGGGCCGACCTCGCCGCACTCCTCCGCGGCCTCCTCGCGGACCTGCCCGCCGCGCAGCGCGAGACGATCGACCTGTGGTGCGAGGGACTCACGTATCGGCAGATCGCCGAGGTGACCGGCCGTCAGGAGGGTCATGTGCGCGTGCTCGCGCATCGCGGCCTCACGAGCCTCCGCGGCCATCCGCGCGTGCGGAGCCTGGTCACCCACGAACGCACCGGCGTCGCGGACGCGCCCGCCGCCACCTCCTGACATCGTGCCGCCGAGCGCATGCCGCCCCGGCCATCCATCACCCCGCCACCCGCCACCCTGAAAGCGAGCCTCCGATGACCGATCGACAGCCGCCCGCCGCCGCATCGCTGCCAACGCCCGACGACCGATGGGACGCGACCGAGGAGCGCGCCGCGCTCCTCACCGCCTACGCGCTCGGCCAGCTCGACGACGCGGACAGGTCCGCCGTCGAGCGGCTGCTCGCCGATCCGGATGCCCGGCGCATCGTGGAGGAGACGCGCGCCGTCGCCGAGGCGCTGCGCGCCACGCGGCGGCTCGACGCCGCACCACCGTCGACCGACCTGCGTCGAGCGGTCGTGGCGGCGCTCGCACGAGCGACCGAGCCGGCGCCGGGAGAGGTCGCGGACCGAACCCCGCACACGGTGTCCGGCACACCGCGTGCCGGGCGTCGCCTGGGATGGCTGACGCTCTCCGGCGCGTTGGCCGCGTCGCTGCTCGTGGGCCTCGTCGCGACGAGGGAGTCGCCGTCGATCCTGTCGGATCGCGAGGTCGTCCTCCCTCGGTCCTCGCAGACCGACCAGCCGGCGGCCAAACGGATCGTGGCGACCGACGGCCTGTCGACGCAGCTCGAGCGGCGTGCCGAGGACATCGCGGGCTCCGGCCTCGCAGCCGCTGCCAACGGCGCGCCGCCGGCGCGCGCCGGCGTCGAACTGGCCG
>DNLZ01000158.1 GCA_003488325.1 Planctomycetaceae bacterium | reverse complement strand
GCACGGAGTCCGCTGTCGAAGCGGAGCCGCCGACGCTCCTGGCACCGAAGGCGTTCGGCGCCCGGATCGAGATTCCGTACCGACCTCCCGCGGCCTACCGCCTCACGGTGGTCGCCACGCCCCTCGACGAACCCAACGGGCTCGTGCTCGGGCAGCGGTCGGCGGCGGGCCGCTTTGTCGTGCTGCTCGATTTCCGCCTCGGCGACGGCCGCGTGTCGGCCCTCGAGAACGTGGACGGGCGGAACGTGCAGGCGAATCCCACGCGGATCGACGGCCCGGTGTTCCGCCGTGGGTGTCCGGCGGTCGTGGTGTGCACGGTGCGCGGCGATGGCGTGGAGGTGGAGGTCGACGGGCGCACGCTCATCGACTGGCGGGGCGATCCCGCCAGGCTGTCGCTCGCCGAGTACTGGACGACCCCGACGGCCGATGCCCTGTTCCTGGGGGCGTACGACTGCCGCTATCGCTTCCATCGAGTGACGCTCGAGCCGCTCGAGGCACGTGGGGCGGATGACGACGGGAGCGGACCGCCATGATGGTCGCCGCACTCACGCCGGAGGCGACGTCGCTCGCCGTGATCGTGGCCGCGGTCGTCGTGCTCTGGATCACGGAGGCCCTGCCGCTGCCGGTGACGGCACTGCTCGGCGCGGTGGCGTGCGTGCTCGCGGGCGTCGCCCCGGCGGCCGAGGTGTTCCGCCCGTTCGCCGACCCGCTCATCTTTCTCTTCATCGGTGCCTTCATCCTCGCCGAGGGAATCCGCGTGCACGGGCTTGACCGACGGCTCGCCTACGGCGTGCTGTCCCTGCCCTGGGTCGACGGCCGACCGCGGCGGATTCTCACGGCCGTGGCGGTGGTCTGCGCGTGCATCTCCGCCTTCATCTCCAACACGTGCACGACGGCGATGATGTTCACGATCGTCATGGGCATGCTCGCCGCGATCGACGAGGCGGCCGACGCGACGGGACAGCGGCCCGCCCCCGTCTTCGCCACGGGCCTCCTGCTCTGCGTGGCATTCGCGTCGTCGGTCGGAGGCCTGGCGACACCCATCGGCACGCCGCCCAACCTCATCGGCCTGGGATTCATCCGCAACCAGCTCGGCGTGGAGGTGTCGTTTCTCGGCTGGTGCGCGGTCGGCGTGCCGATCGTGGTGGTGATGATCGCCGCGACCGTCATCCTCCTGGGGACGCTCTGCCCGGCGGGTGTCACCAGGCTCGATGGTGTCGCCGACCACGTGCGGGCCGAGCGGGCGAGACTCGGCCCGTGGACGTGGGGCCAGCGGTCCGCTGCGTGCGCCTTCGCCGTCACCGTGGGTCTGTGGATGGGGCCCGGCATCATCCTGGTCGTGCTCGGTCCGGAGCATCCCGTGTCGCGCTGGCTGCAGGCGCGTCTCCCGGAGGGGGTGGCGGCGCTCATCGGGGCGATCCTGCTGTTCGTGCTTCCGGGTGATCGTCGTGCGACCGACGGCAGATGGCCACGGGCCCTCGGCTGGCAGGAGGCGCGCATCGACTGGGGCATCGTGCTGCTCTACGGAGGCGGCATGGCACTGGGCACGCTGGCCTTTACCACGGGACTGGCCGCGGAGATCGGCGTCGCGATCACCGGTTGGCTGCCGACCGGGCCTGCACGCGCGACCGCGCTCGTGGCCGTCGGCACCCTGGTCGCGGTGCTCACGAGCGAGTTCACGAGCAACACCGCGAGCGCCAACATGGTGGTGCCGGTCGTGATCGCACTGGGTGCGGCGTCGGGCGGCGATGCCCTTCCGGCGGCCCTCGCGGCGACGTTCGCCGCCAGCCTCGGCTTCATGATGCCGGTGAGCACGCCCTGCAACGCGATCGTCTACGGATCCGGGCGGGTTCCGCTGGCCGCGATGATGCGTGCCGGAGTCCTGCTCGACCTGATCGGATTGGGCGTCGTGACGGCGGTCATGCTCGTCGTCGCACGCATCGGCATGCGGTGAACTCCGCCGGGCCGGCAGGATGCCCGGGTGGATGACGACGAGGACATCGGGTTCCGAAACGACGCCGCGGCCCGGCCGGGAGCGGGGTTCCGGCCGGACCGCGTCAAGGGTGTCGTCGTCTTCCGCGCCTCGTCAGGGCGTCGCGTCGAAGGGGGCCGAGCGCCGTGCGGCCGCTCAGAAGCCTCCCTCGATGGGCGCGCCACACTGGCGGCAGCGGGGCTGGGACGGCGGCCGCGGCGTCGGCATCGAACCCGTGGCCCACAAGGCATGCAGCCTCGGGAACATCGGCGGGTTCTGGAGGCAGCCGTGGTGGAGTCGGCTTCCCCAGCACTGTCCGCACGCGTCCGCATGGAACATGTTCGGCGGTGCACAGCGCGGGCAGCACTCCGCCGGACGGACGTTTCCATGCCACGGGGGCGCCATCATGTCGCGGGAGACGGCACCCGGTGGAATCGAGTCGATCATCGTCCCGTCGAACGCCATCTCGCCTGCAGCGGGGTCGGACGACCGGGCTGCCACGGCGGCGCATGCGAACAACAGGCACGTGATGACGGGGCGAACGATGCGCACCGGGAGGCTCCTCGAGCGACGTGGGGCGGCCTTTCCGTCCCTCCGGCTTCTTCGTCCGGAGATCCGTCCGCCGGTGAGTCCGGGGCGTGCGGAGTCCGGCCGGGAGGACGGGTGAAGCCCTGCGGGCTGGCGCGATGGGACGGATTGAGCGGATCACGACGGGTCGGCTGCCGAAGCCCCCGCCCGTGCGCTACGATGGGTGGGCCGCGGGATCGCCCCGGCCGCGTCCTCCGGGAGTCTGTCCGCCACCGTGCCAGTCGTGACCCTCGCCTATGGCGCTGACGATCCCCTCGTGATCGAGCCTGGACCCGGGTCGGAGGTGCGGCAGTGTCGGGGGCCGTCCGGGGTCGGTGGAGCGGCGGCGACGCGCATGGTCACGGCGGCGCTCGTGGCCGACACGCACGGACCGCCCCTCGCCGCGCACGTCGTCGCCGGTGATCGGGTCGTGCTGGCCGTGGCCGGCACACTGCCCCAGTCCGCGGCCGTCGTCACGGCGCTGCAGCAGGTGCTTGCCGACGCGGGGGTTCGGCACGACGACATGACCGTCCTCCGGTCCGCATGGCGCGCGGACTCCCTGCCGGCATCGACGACGGGCACCGCCGCGGCCATGAGCCCCGATCCCCACGATCTGACCTTCGATCCGACGGTGGGCGGTTCGACGTCGTATCTGGCGGCGGATGCCGATGGTCGGCCGGTCTATCTCGCGAGGCCCCTGGTCGATGCCGACGTCGTGGTCGCCGTCGGGCCGTGGGGCTGGAACGCCGCCTGCGGTGGCCGGGCCCACGAGGGTGAGCTCTGGCCGACGTTTTCGACCGACGCGGCGCGTCGGGCGTTCGCCGCATCGCTCGCGCGTCGGGGCCGCCATGCGCTGCCGCCATGGCGGCACATGGTGCGAGAGGTTTCGTGGCAGCTCGGCATCTGTGCGAGCCTGAGGCTCGTCCCGGGCGACGGCGGCACGCTGCATGCCGCCCCGTTCGGGCTGCCCGCCGACGCGGACCAGGCGGCGCGCGTGGCCGCGAG
>DNLZ01000219.1 GCA_003488325.1 Planctomycetaceae bacterium | reverse complement strand
GCCCGCCGCCATCGACCGGCTGCTGCTCGATCCGGCCAGGATCGAGGGCATCGCTGCCGGCGTCGAGGCCGTCGCGGCGCTTCCCGACCCGGTGGGCGAGGTGATCGAGGAGTCGGTGCGCCCCACCGGCCTCGTCGTGCGGAAGGTGCGGGTGCCCCTCGGTGTGATCTTCTTCATCTACGAGTCGCGACCGAACGTGACGGCCGACGCCGCCGCCGTCGCGCTCGCGTCGGGCAACGCGATCATCCTGCGGGGCGGCAAGGAGGCGGCGCACTCGAGCCGCCGGATCGTCGAGAGCATCCGCGCCGCGCTGGAGGACTGCCGCCTCCCGGTGGATGCGGTGCAGCTCGTGGACGTCGCCGCCCGCGAGGCGGTCGGCGCCTTCCTCGCCTGCGACGACCTCATCGACCTGGCGATCCCGCGCGGCGGTGAGGCGCTCATCCGTCGCGTCTGTGCGGAGGCCCGGATGCCGGTGCTGAAGCACTTCTCGGGCAACTGCCACGTCTACGTCGACCGTGCCGCGGACCTCGCCATGGCCGAGGCGATCACGGTCAACGCGAAGTGCCAGCGGATGGGGGTGTGCAATGCGGCCGAGTCTCTGCTCGTGCATCGCGACGTGGCGGAGCGGTTCCTGCCGGCGGTGACCGCGGCGCTCGCGGCCCGCGGGGTCGAGGTCGTGGGCGACGCGGCGACCCGTCGTCTGGTGCCGGCCGCGGGCGTGGCGACCGAGGCCGACTGGGCGACCGAGTACCTCGGCCCGAAGATCTCCGTCGCGGTCGTCGACTCGCTCGATGCCGCGATCGATCACGTCAACCGGCATGGCTCGCGACATACCGACGCCATCGTCACCGCCGATGCCGCCGCGGCGGACCGCTTCACCGCCCGGGTCGACACCGCGGTGGCGATGGTCAACGCGAGCACGCGGTTCAACGACGGCGGTGAGCTCGGGATGGGGGCGGAGATCGGGATCTCCACCGACAAGCTCCACGCCCGGGGCCCGTGCGGCCCGCGCGAGCTGACGACGTACAAGTACATCGTCGTGGGCAGCGGGCAGGTGCGTTCATGAACGGATGCCGCGTCGCCGTCCCGGGAGTGTCCGGGTGGGGGGGCCGACGCGGGCGCTCCGCGGCGGGCCTCGTCCTCATCTGGAGCCTGATCCTCGTCATGATGCCGCACACGGATGGTCGGGGAGCGGATGTGGACGACGACCCGCATGCCTGGCTCGAGGACGTCGGCGGTGACCGGTCGCTCGAGTGGGTGCGGGCCCGCAACGCGGAGTGCGTGGCGGAGCTCGCGGAGGGCGAGTCGTTTCGTGGGCTCGAGGCCCGGCTCCTCGGGATCCTCGATTCCGACGCCAGGATTCCGGTCGTCTCGAAGATCGGCGACCGCTTCTACAACTTCTGGCGGGATGCGCGGAATCCGCGCGGCCTGTGGCGGCGCACGACGCTCGACTCGTATCGCACCGCGGAGCCCGCGTGGGAGACCGTGATCGACGTCGACGCGCTCGGCCGCGCGGAGGGGGAAAACTGGGTGTGGCACGGTGCGACGGTGCTGCGGCCGGACGACCGTCGCTGCCTCGTGTCGCTCTCGCGCGGCGGCGCGGATGCCGACGTGGTGCGCGAATTCGATCTCGAGACGAAATCGTTCGTTCCAGACGGCTTCGCGCTGCCGGAGGCCAAAAGCCGCGTGGCGTGGCGCGACGCCGACACGCTGTTCGTGGCCACCGACACGGGCCCCGGCTCGCTGACCGATTCGGGCTATCCGCGCACGGTGCGGGAATGGCGCCGCGGCACGCCTCTCGCCACGGCCCCGATCATCTACGAGGGTCGCGTCGAGGACATGATCGTCAGCGCGTTTCACGATCCCACGCCCGGCTTCGAGCGCGACTTCGTGGTCCGTCGGCCGACGTTTTACACGACGGATTGGTTCCTCCGTCGCGACGGTGTGAACGTGCCGCTCGAGAAGCCGGCAGATGCCGAGGTCCACGTGCATCGGGAGTGGCTCTTCCTCGAACTGCGTTCGCCATGGACCAGCGAGGGCACGACGCATCCGGCTGGAACGCTCCTGGCCGCCGACCTCGAGCGCTATGTCTCCGGCGACCGGACGGTGCAGCCGCTCTTCACGCCCGGGCCGCGGTCGTCGCTGACGGGTTTCGATGCCACGCGCGGTCACGTCCTGCTCACGTCACTCGACAACGTGCGCAGCCGCATCGACGTGGCGACATGGCGGGACGGGGCGTGGCACAGGCGTCCTCTGCCCGGTGTGCCGGAGATCGGCACGGCACGGGCGACGGCGGTCGATGACATCGAGTCCGACGACTACTTTCTCGTGACGAGCAGCCCCGTCCAGCCCTCGACGCTCGCGCTCGGCCGGGTGTCGGGCACGGCCGGCGACCCGCTCGCCCCCGCCGAGCCCCTGAAGAGGTCCCCCGACTTCTTCCGCACCGACGCGCTCGCCGTCACGCAGCACGAGGCCCTGTCGCGCGACGGCACCCGGATCCCCTACTTCCAGATCGGCCCGGCGGACGGCGTGATGGACGGCTCCGCACCGACGCTGCTCTACGGGTATGGCGGCTTCGAGATCCCGCTCGTGCCGGGGTACGATCCGCTCGCCGGCGCCGCCTGGCTCGAGGCCGGCGGCGTGTACGTCATCGCCAACATCCGCGGTGGCGGAGAGTTCGGCCCGACCTGGCACCAGGCCGCGCTCAAGGAGAAGCGGCCGCGCGCCTACGAGGATTTCGCGGCGGTGGCCGAGGACCTCGTCGCCAGGAAGGTCACGTCGCCACGCACGCTCGGCATCAAGGGGGGCAGCAACGGCGGGCTGCTCGTCGGCAACATGTACGCCTCGCGCCCCGAGCTTTTCGGCGCCGTGGTCTGCCAGGTTCCGTTGCTCGACATGCGACGGTTTCACCGCCTGCTCGCGGGGGCGAGCTGGATGGGCGAGTACGGCAACCCCGACCTGCCCGAGGAGTGGGCGTTCATCCGCACCTTCAGTCCCTACCACCTCGTCGATCAGGACCGCGACTACCCGCCGCTCCTCATCACGACGAGCACCCGTGACGACCGCGTGCACCCGGCCCATGCCCGCAAGATGACCGCGCGGCTGCGCGGGCTCGGCAAGCGCGTGCTCTCCTACGAGAACATCGAGGGGGGGCATGGCGGCGCCGCCGACAATCGCCAGAAGGCGTTCATGGACGCGCTGGCGTGGACCTTCCTCCGACGCGCGCTCGCGGCCGAGTGACGGCTCGCGCGGCCGGCCGTCCGCATCCCGCGCTCACGCCCCTTCGCGGATCCACTCCACGACCGGCGCCGCGCCGCCGCCCACCGCTGAGCCGGTCATGAATTCCGACACGTAGCGGAGCGACTTCCCCGGCCGGTCGGGATCGCGAAAGTTGTCCCCCTTCTGCAGGATCGGCAGCTGGTCGGGCATCGCGCCGAAGGCCCGCGTGCCCGCGGCCTGGCAGGGGAACCACGCGCCGTGGCCGTCGGCGTCGACGAGGTGGAACTCCGGGTAGCAGTGTCCGTCGACCCACACCGTCCGCGCCGGGATGCCCTGCGAGCGTGCCGCGGCGATGAAGAGGCAGGTCAGTTCCTCGCAGTCGCCCCAGCCGTCGGCGAGGGCGCGGGCCGCCCCCTTGATCTCGCCGTTGCGGTATTCGACCTTCTCGCGCACGGCGTCGTAGATCGCCTCCACCCGCGCCCACCCCTCGAGGCCGTCGGCGGCCTCACGGGCGAACGCGACGATCCGCGGATGACGCGACTCGATGTAGGGGCTCGGTCCGAGGAAGGCACGCAGGTCGCGGTCGGGCTTCTCCGGGACACGCAGCGTCGACGTGTCGGCCGGCGCGACGAGGGCCGCCCGGTCGAGTTCGTAGGTGACCACGGCGCGGGCGCTCTGCCCGGCGGCGAGGTCGGGAATTTCCACGACGAGCTGCCGCACGCCCGGTGCGAGCGGGCGATGCGCGAAGCCGCGCACGTCGGGCGACACGTCCTCCTCCACGATCCGCACGACCTGCTCCGGCCAGGTGTCGGGCACGGGCATCGTGGCGCGGATGCCACGGCACCGCCCGCCGGCCGCCGTCACGACGACGCCCACGCGATACCGCTGCGTGCGGACGTCGCCAAGGGTCGGCCCAGACGGGGAGACGGGCCGAGTCTCGTCGAGGAACTGGGCCGAGGCGGCGGCGGCAGTCGCGCCGACGGACACCGCGACGAGCACGACGGTCACGCCGTGACGGAAGCGATCGCGCATGGAACATCTCCGTGGTCGGCGAGGCGGTGTCAGGGGAATCGGCATCGATCGTGGGCCGACTGTGACCGATCGCCAGTGTCCGACTCGCGCAGGCTGCGAGGAAGGGGCAACAAGGCTCGATTGTTCGGCCTTTCGGCCCCTGCTACACTGCGAGGCTCGATCGATCGTGGCCCGCGTCAATTCCATCCCTCCCACCCATTTTCTCCCCCCTCCAGCATGGTTAACCGCAACCTCATCCGCGAACTCGAAATCGGCGACGACTTGGACCAGGAGATCGATGCGGCCATGTCCGGGGCCGACGCGGACGACTACGGCGGAGGTGGCACCGCGACCCTCGCTGTGAATGCGGTGCTCGAGGGGAAGGTGCTGCGGGTCGACGACGAGTTCGTGTTGGTGGACGTCGGTTACAAGAGCGAGGGCCACATCCCGCGGAACGAGTGGGACGAGACGGAGCCCCCGCCGCAGGTGGGCGACGTCGTCAAGGTCCTGCTCGAGGAGTTCGAGGACGGCTCGCTCGAGGAGCAGCGCGGCCTGATCACGCTCTCGAAGCGGAAGGCACGGCGGATCGAGGACTGGCTCCGCGTCATGGAGAGCGTCCACGAGAACGACGTCGTCACGGGCTTCGTCACACGGAAGATCAAGGGCGGCCTGCTCGTCGACATCTCGGGTGTGAACGTCTTCCTTCCGGCGAGCCAGGTCGACATCCGTCGTCCGCGCGACATCGGCGACTACTGCGGCCGCTGCATCCAGTGCCTCGTTCTCAAGATCGACGAGGCGCGACGCAACATCGTCGTCTCGCGGCGGGCGCTCATCGAGCAGGAGCGGGCGGAGCGCAAGAAGCAGCTCATGGAGACGCTCGAGGTGGGCCAGATCCGCCGCGGCGTGGTCAAGAACATCGCCGACTTCGGCGCGTTCGTCGACCTCGGCGGCATCGACGGCCTGCTGCACATCACCGACATGTCGTGGGCCCGCATCGGGCATCCCAGCGAGATGGTCCAGATCGACCAGGAGGTCGAGGTGCAGGTGCTGCACATCGACCGCGATCGCGAGAAGATCGCGCTCGGCATGAAGCAGCGCACGGCCAGCCCGTGGGCCAAGGTGGCCGACAAGTACCCGGTCGGCACGGTCTGTGCCGGCACCGTCGTCAACGTGATGAGTTATGGCGCCTTCGTGAAGCTCGAGGACGGCGTCGAGGGGCTCGTCCACATCAGCGAGATGAGCTGGACGAAGCGGGTGAGCCACCCGAGCGAGATCGTGAAGCCTGGCGACGAGGTCGAGGTGGTCGTGCTCGCGATCAACAAGGAGAAGCAGGAAATCTCGCTGGGAATGAAGCAGACCCAGCAGAATCCCTGGGAAAAGGTGGCCGCCGATTACCCGCCGGGCGCGATCGTGAAGGGTGTCGTGAGGAACCTCACCAACTACGGCGCATTCGTCGAGATCAACGACGGCATCGACGGTCTCTTGCACGTCACCGACATGTCGTGGACCCGCAAGGTGACGCACCCGAGCGAGATGCTCGAGAAGGGCCAGGAGGTCGAGTGCAAGGTGCTGTCGGTGGACCAGCAGCGGCGCCGGATCGCGCTCGGGCTCAAGCAGATGGCGGACGATCCGTGGACGACCGACATTCCGAAGCGCTACAAGCCGGGCGACCTCGTGAAGGGCACCGTGACGAAGATCACCAACTTCGGCGTGTTCGTGGGCCTCGAGGACGGCCTCGAGGGGCTCCTGCACATCTCCGAGCTTTCCGAGGACAAGGTCGAGAACGCGGAAGAGGTGGTGAAGGTCGGCGACCCGCTCGAGGTGAAGGTGCTCAGGGTCGACACCGACGAGCGCAAGATCGGCCTGTCGCGCAAGCGGGTGGGCTGGTCCAGCGAGCGTGAGGCAGCCGAAGGCTCGGCCGAAGACTGACGGTGCCGCGGGGAAGTCGGGCCCCATCGTCTGGCCCCAAGCCGCGGTTCACTCGACGGTGAGCGCGACGATCGGTCCCAGCGGCTCGACGGCGGCCGTGGTGCCATGGGCGAGGCCGATGGGGGTGGCCAGGAGCGTGCCACGCCTCGACAGCTTGCTGCCGACGACGGCACCGGCGGGAGAGCCCGCGGCGACGAGCACCCGACGTGCCGGACCGTCCCCGTCCGCGGTGCGACGGAGCAGGAGGGCCTCGCCGGAGGTGGAGTCGAGGAGTTCGAGGACGTGAGCGAGTGGCTCCCGGCCCGTCGCGCCCGTCCAGATGACGACACGCTGACCGAGCGCCAGCTGTGCGAGATCGACCTGGTCGACGCCCTTGCCGGGCGGCCTGGGCACCGGGCGTCGCGGTGCGACGGCCGGTTCCTTGGCATCGGGCGACCG